>JALUFY010000269.1 GCA_027051995.1 Hyphomicrobiales bacterium | reverse complement strand
GCCCAACAAGGCGCTGGCGGAGCAGTTCATCGCCTCCACCATTGATCCGAAGCGCCAGGGCGTGTTCTTCAACCGCATCTCCTACGGCTGGACGGTCAAGGGCACCGGCAAATACGTCAAGCCGGAAATGCTGCCCAACCTGCCGACGGCCAACGGCCATCTGGACAACGCCCTTCAGACCAATGTCGAGTTCTGGCTTGACCACGGCGAAGAGCTCGAGAAGCGCTTCCAGGCCTGGGTCGCCAAGTAGGACGCTTCCCCGCCGCCCGCGCGCCTTCCTTCCCTCCTCTTCGGGCGGGGCGCGGGCGGATTGCTCAAGGGCGGGGAAGATGCCGGCGCACATGCACATCAAGAGCGCGGCAAGCGCCGCATGAGGCGGCTCATCGTCTTCCCCGTCCCTTTTTCCGGCTCTTTCACGCCGGGCCATGCCGCCCGCCCGGCCTGAAAGCGCCCGAAAAAGAGGGATGGGATCATGTCCGAGACACACACCGCCCCCGCCATCGCGCCGGCCGGCGGAGAGGAGCTGAAGAAACGGCTCAAGCGCGCCGAGCGGCGCAAGAAGATCGAGGCCATCAGCCTGATCTCGCCGCTGCTGATCCTGATGATCGTCTTCTACTTCATTCCCATCGCCATGATGCTCTACCGCAGCATCGACAACCGGCAGATGCGCGAGGTGCTGCCGCGCACGGCGCAGACCATCGCCAGCTGGGACGGCAAGGCCCTGCCGGACGAGCCCGTCTACAGGGCGCTGGCGCGGGATCTGAAGGAAGCGCGCAAGAAGCACACCATCGCCAAGGCGGCGCGGCGGCTCAACTTCGACAAGGCGGGTTTCGCCTCGCTGATCTCGCGCACCGGGCGCAAGCTGTCGAAGCTCGATCCGGACAAGTGCGAGTCATGCAAGGACACGCTGATCAGGATCGACAAGCGCTGGGGCGAGAAACCCTGGTGGACGGTGCTGCAAAGAGGGGTGAAGGACTACACCCTGCTCTATCTGCTCTCGGCGGTGGACCTGCGCTATGACGACAACAACAAGGTGGTGCGCGTGCCGGAGGAGGAGGCCATCTATACCTCCATCATCGCCCGCACCATCTACATCTCCGCCTCGGTGACGGTTCTGTGCCTGCTGCTGGGCTTTCCCATCGCCTATTATCTGGCGCACGCCACGCCGCGGGCGCGCAACCTGTTCATGATCGTGCTGCTGCTGGTCTTCTGGACATCGCTGCTGGTGCGCACGCTGTCGTGGATTCTGGTGCTTCAGGATTATGGCGTGGTCAACAGCTTCCTCATGTGGGCGGGCCTCACGTCGAAGCCTCTGCCACTGGTGTTCAACCGTTTCGGCGTCTATGTGGCCATGACGCACGTGCTTTTGCCCTTCATGGTGCTGCCGCTCTATTCGGTCATGCGGGTGATCCCCAAATCCTACGTGCGCGCCGCCCATTCGCTGGGCGCCACGCCGGTAAAGGCCTTCTGGGATGTCTATGTGCCGCAGACCCTGCCGGGCATCGGGGCAGGCGCGCTGATGGTCTTCATTCAGGCGCTCGGCTACTACATCACCCCGGCGCTGGTGGGCGGGCCGAAGGATCAGATGATCAGCTATTTCGTCGCCTTCTTCGTCAACGAGCGGGTGAACTGGTCGATGGCCTCGGCGCTCGGCCTGCTGCTGCTGGTGCTGACCGGCACGATGTATCTGATCTTCGGCCGCAAGGTGAATATCGCCAACATGAAAATGGGATGACGACCATGGCCCTGCCTCCCTACATGACGACCGGCCAGCGCATCTGGCACTATGCATTCAAGGTGATCGCCGTCGGCCTGTTCATCTTCCTGCTGTTCCCGCTTTTGACGATCATCCCCCTGTCGTTCAACGCCGGCGAGTTTCTCTACTACCCGCTGAAAGGGCTCTCCCTGCGCTGGTATGACGCCTTCTTCAGCTCGCCGGAATGGTGGCGGGCGATGAAGAACTCGGCCATCATCGGCTTTTTCGCCACCATCCTGGCCACCGTGCTTGGCACCATCGCGGCGGTGGGCATCAACCGCGCCGACTTTCCGGGCAAGCAGTTTCTGCTCGGCCTGCTGATTTCGCCGATGATGATCCCGCTGGTCATCACCGCGCTGTCGCTCTATCTGTTCTACGCGCGGCTGGGCATGAACGACACCTACATCGGGCTCATCCTGGCGCACGCCATTCTCGGCATGCCCTTCGTGCTGATCACGGTCAGCGCCACCTTGCAGAGCTTCAACACCAACCTGATCCGCGCCGGGGCCTCCCTGGGGGCCTCGCCCGCCAAGGTGTTCTTCGACATCATCATGCCCAACATCGCGCCGGGCATCGCCTCGGGCGCCATGTTCGCCTTCGCCACGTCGCTGGACGAGGTGGTGGTGGTATTGTTCGTCGCCGGGCCGGATCACCGCACCCTGCCCCGGCAGATGTTCACCGGCATCCGCGAACAGCTCAGCCCGACCATTCTGGCCGCCGCGACGGTGCTTATCGTCATCGCCGGGCTGTTCATGCTGGTGCTTGAATGGCTGAACCGGCGCAACGAGAAATTCGCCGGGCCGATGGAGACGAAGGGATAGACCGGGATGCTCTTTGCCCAGCTCAGCGATCCGCACATCATGGGGCCGGGGGAGAACCCTCACGGAACGGCCCCGGCGGGCGCGAATCTGAGCCGGGCCATCGCCCAGATCAACGCCATGAGGCCCCGCCCCGCCTTCGTCATGGTCACCGGCGACATCACGGACAAGGGCCTGGAAGAGCACGCGCGGGAGGCGGCGCGGCTGCTTTCGGCGCTTGACATCCAATGGTTCGTCATTCCCGGCAATCACGACAGGCGCGAGAGCCTGCGCGCCACCTTTCCGCGCGAGAACCTGCCGTACGGAAATGACGGCTTTCTGCATTACGCCTTCTCCAGCGAAGGCATGCGCTTCATCGCGCTGGACACGCTCAATCCGGGGCGGCCGGGCGGGCAGCTGTGCG
>JALUFY010000268.1 GCA_027051995.1 Hyphomicrobiales bacterium | reverse complement strand
CGATACGCGTCAGGCCCCGCCGCCGGACGCCAGCGAAACCGGGACGCCCCGGCGCGGCCCGGCGGACATGGCCGGAGACGACGGGCGGCTTTCGGCCGATCTGGTGGACGCCCTGCGGCAGAAGATCGAAAGCTGCTGGAGCATTCCGGCCGGAGTGCGCGACGCGCGGAACCTCAGGGTGCGCATCCGCTTCCAGATGGGCGAGGACGGCATGGTGACGGGCGGGCCGGAGGTGCTCAATTCCATGCCCCATCCGGCCTTCGGCGCGGCGGCGCAGTCGGCGGTGCGCGCCGTGCTGGCCTGTCAGCCCTATGATTTTCTGCCGATCGAGAAATACGCCGCCTGGAAGGATGTCATCCTGAATTTCGATCCGGGCCGCATGCTGGCCACGAACTGACGCCGGGGGGAGATGTGTTGAACGCGATACCTGTGAATGGAGAGACCGGGGTGAACAAATTTTTCTCGCGGATCTGGCGTATTCTGGCGCTGGCCATCGCCGCCTGGATGATGGCGGCGGCGCCCGCGCGGGCGGTGCTGGAGGTGGACATCACGCGCGGGCGCGTGGCGCCCATGCCGATCGCCATTACCTCCTTTCTCGGCGCTTCGCCGAAGGAGCAGAAGTTTGGCGCGGACATTTCCGGCGTCGTCACCGCCGATCTGGAGCGTTCCGGGCTGTTCAGGCCCATCGATCCGGCGGCCTTCATCGAGCGGATCGTCAACTTCAACAAGCCGCCGCGCTTTGGCGACTGGCGCGTCATCAAGGCACAGGCGCTGGTGACGGGGCGGGCCATCATGCAGCCGGACGGGCGGCTGCGGGCCGAGTTCCGGCTGTGGGACGTCTTCGCCCAGCAGCAGATTCTGGGGCTGCAATTCGTCACCAGCCCGCGCAACTGGCGGCGCATCGGCCACATGATCGCCGACGCCATCTACAAGGCGGTGACCGGCGAGGAGGGCTATTTCGACACCCGCGTCGTCTTCATCGAGGAGGCGGGGCCGAAGAACAAGCGGATAAAGCGCCTGGCGATCATGGATCAGGACGGATACAACGTGCGCCGGCTGACATCGGGGCGCTCCCTGGTGCTCACGCCGCGCTTTTCGCCCAACGCCCAGGAGATCACCTATATCTCCTACGCGGGGGGCAAGCCGCGCGTCTATCTCTACAACATCGAGACGGGCCAGCGCGAGATCGTCGGCTCCTTTCCCAACATGAGCTTTGCGCCGCGCTTTTCGCCCAGCGGCTCGCAGGTGATCATGAGCCTGGAGGAAAACGGGGCGAGCAACATCTACACGCTGGATCTGCGCACCCGGGCGGTGCGCAAGCTGACCAACACGCCGGCCATCGATACCGCGCCAAGCTATTCGCCGGATGGCCGCTGGATCGTCTTCGAATCGGACCGCGATGGCACCCAGCAGCTTTACGTCATGGACGCCTCGGGCGGCGGGGCGCGGCGCATCAGCTTCGGCAAGGGGCGCTATTCCACCCCCGTGTGGTCGCCGCGCGGCGACTACATCGCCTTCACCAAGATGTACAAGGGGCGCTTCGCCATCGGGGTGATGAAGCCCGATGGCTCCGGCGAGCGCATTCTCACCGAGGGCTTTCACAACGAGGGGCCCACATGGGCGCCCAATGGCCGGGTCATCATGTTTTTCCGCGAGACGCGCGGGGCCAATGGCGGCCCGCATCTGTATACCGTGGATCTGACCGGCTACAACGAGCGCAGGGTGCGCACGCCGGGCTTTGCGTCCGATCCGGCGTGGTCGCCCTTGCTGAAATGATCGCGGGGGCTTATCCTTGTCACGATTTCTGACGGGACGGGCCTTCAAACGGACAGAATTTTCGCGTTTCCGATGGCCTGCCGGGGGCGGTTTCCCGCCGAAGGCTCAAGGGACGGGAAAACCGGAATATCGAGGAATGATGCCATGCTGCGTTCTATCGCGAGACTGAAAACCGTAACATTGCTGGCCGGCGCGCTGGCCCTTTCGGCCTGTTCATCGGCCAACAAGCCCGATCTGGAGAATCAGGCGCAGCAGCAGGTGACGCCCGGCTCGGAGCGTGATTTCATGCTCAACGTGGGCGACCGGGTGCATTTCCTCGTCGATCAGTCGTCATTGACGCCGGAGGCGCAGGGCATCCTGACCCGCCAGGCGGCCTGGCTGCGCCAGTATCCCAACGTGACGGTGCAGATCGAGGGCCACGCGGACGAGCGCGGCACGCGCGAATACAACATCGCCCTTTCGGCGCGCCGCGCGGCGGCGGTCAAGCGCTTCCTGATCAATCAGGGTGTGCAGCCAGCGCGCATTTCCACCATCGCCTATGGCAAGGAGCGCCCCGTGGCGCTGTGCGACGCCGAGCAGTGCTGGGCGCAGAACCGCCGGGCGGTGACGGTGATCACCGGCGGGGCCGTTCAGGGCTGACGGGGCGCGGATTTTCCGGTGGCCGCGCGTGCATGGAGTGAATGAATGAAAAAGCTCGCGGTTATTCTTGCGCTGGCGGCGGCGGCCCTTGGCGCGGGCGCGGTTTCGCATCCCGCGGCGGCGCAGGATGCGCAATGGAACGCGCTGTATGACCGCATCATCCGGCTGGAACACGAGGTGCGCGCCATGCGCGGCGTCTCCAATGGCGGGGGCGGGGCCGTTGATGCGCGCCTTCGGGCGTTGCAGGCGGAGGTGAATGACCTGCGCCGCCAGATCGGGGCGCGGATGAACAGTTTCGACCGCCGCCTGCGCAAACTGGAAGGCGGGCGGGCCGCCGCGAGAGCCATGCCGCCGTTGCGCGCGCCGCGCCGTCCCGTTCGCGGGGCCTCTCCCGCACCAGGCGCGGCGGAAATGAATGCGCCGGTTCCCTACACGCCAGACCGTCCGGAAGTCACGGTGGAAATCGATCCGCCGCGCGATCAGGTTCTGGGCCGCTTGCGCACCGATGGAAGAGGCGCGGCCCTGCCGCCACGCACGAGCGCGGGGCGCGCGCCCGCCGTCCCACGCGCG
>JALUFY010000267.1 GCA_027051995.1 Hyphomicrobiales bacterium | reverse complement strand
GCGGGCATGGAGCCCGGGGCCATCGTGCTGGAGCCGGTGGCGCGCAACACCGCCCCGGCGGCGCTGACCGCGGCGCTGCTGGCGGCGCGCGAAGACCCGAAAAGGCTCGTGCTGCTGCTGCCGTCCGATCACGTGATCGCGGATGAGGAAGGCTTCGCGCGCTCCATCGCCGCAGGGATCCCCGCCGCCGAGGCCGGGCGGATCGTGACCTTCGGCATCGCGCCGGACAGGCCGGAAACCGGCTATGGCTATATCGAGACGCGCGGCGACGGCGCGGTGCTGGACGTGACCCGCTTCGTGGAGAAACCGGACCGTGAAACGGCGGAAGGCTATCTGCGAGCGGGCGGATATTTCTGGAACGCCGGGATCTTCCTGTTCTCCGCGCGGGCCATGCTCTCGGCCTTCGGCAGACACGCTCCGGAGATCTTCCCGCCCTGCCGGGAGGCGGTGGAGAAAGCCGCCTCGGATCTGGATTTCCTGCGGCTTGACGAGCAGGCCTACGCCGCCTGCCCATCCATCTCGCTGGATTACGCCATCATGGAAAAGGCGGAGAACATCGGCTGCGTGCCGCTGGATTCGCAATGGAGCGATCTGGGGGCCTGGCCGGCGGTGTGGGAGATCATGGACAAGGACGAACAGGGCAACGTGGCGCGCGGCGATGTCCTGCTCCACGAGACGAGAAACAGCTACGCCCACAGCATGGACGGCACGGTGCTTTCCGTGGCCGGGCTGGAGAACGTCCTGGCGGTGGCCACCAGGGACGCGGTTCTCGTGGCCTCGCGCGATCACGCCCAGGACGTCGGCAAGCTGGTGGAGGAGCTGAAGGCCAGGGGCCGCAGGCAGGCCACCGAACACGCCCGCGTCTACCGCCCCTGGGGATGGTATGAGGGGCTGGCGGCAGGCGAGCGCTATCAGGTCAAGACGCTGATGGTCAAACCGGGGGCGCGGCTGTCGCTGCAAAGCCACCATCACCGGGCCGAACACTGGGTGGTGGTGCGCGGCACGGTGCGGGTGACCAATGGCGATGAGAGCTTCCTGCTTTCGGAAAACGAATCCACCTACATCCCCATCGGCAACCGGCACCGGCTGGAAAACCCCGGCAAGCTGCCCGCCCTGCTCATAGAGGTGCAATCCGGCGCCTACCTGGGCGAAGACGACATCGTGCGCTTCTCGGACGATTACGGGCGGGAGGGGGAAACGCAATAGAACCGGGCGTCTGTCATGACATGCCGGGATCGTCCGGAAAGGGAACGCCGGTTCCGCCCACGCCGCAATAGCCTTGCGGGTTTTTCGCCAGGTATTGCTGGTGATATTCTTCGGCGAAATAGAATTCGGGCGCGGGGCCTGTCTCCGTGGTGATTTCGCCAAGGCCCGCGCTGGTCAGGGCCCGCTGGTATGTCTCGCGGGATTTTTCCGCCCGGGCGAGTTGTTCGTCTGTTTCGCACCAGATGCCGGAGCGGTATTGCGTGCCCATGTCGTTGCCCTGGCGCATGTGCTGGGTGGGATCGTGATTTTCCCAGAAGACCTTGAGCAGTTGCGAAAAGGCGATTCTTTCCGGCTCGAAGACCACCATGACGGCCTCGGCGTGGCCGGTTTTTCCGGTGCAGACTTCCTCGTATGTGGGATTGGGCGTGAAGCCCGCGATATTTCCCACCGCCGTGACCCAAACGCCAGGCAGGCTCCAGAAGCGCCGCTCCGCGCCCCAGTAGCAGCCCATGCCGAAAAAGACCCTCTCCGCCCCTTGCGGATAAGGCCCCTTGAGGGGCCGGCCATTGACGAAATGACGCTCGGCGGTGGGTATGGGACCGGGGCGGCCCGGCAGGGCCTCGTGCGGCGCGATCATGCGCATTTTGGGATGTGTGATCATTTGCCCAGCCTGCCATGAAAAGGCGCGCGGGCAAAGCGATTGTTCCATCTGGCGGAGCGGGCTATAAGCTTCGCACGATCAGATTACCGGGAAGATACGCCATGACCACGCCGCGCGGGGTTTTCATCAAGACCTACGGCTGCCAGATGAACGTCTATGATTCGGAGCGCATGATGGATGTGCTGCGGCCCGCCGGTTTCGCGCCCGCCGATGCTCCGGAAAGCGCCGATCTGATCATCCTCAACACCTGCCACATCCGCGAGAAGGCCGCCGAGAAGGTCTATTCGGAGCTCGGGCGGCTGCGCATGCTGAAGGACGAGCGGGAAAAGGCCGGGCGGAAGACGGCCATCGCCGTGGCCGGCTGCGTGGCCCAGGCCGAGGGCGAGGCGATCATCGCCCGCGCGCCGGTGGTGGATTTCGTCTTCGGCCCGCAAAGCGCCGCAGAGCTTCCCTCTCTGGTGGCGCGGCTGGATGCGGGCGAGCGCGGCATGGTGGCCACGGATTTTCCCGCCGATGACAAGTTCGACGCCATTGGCGAAAAGTCCGCGCCCGCGCCGCAAGTTCCGGTGACGGCCTTTCTGGCGGTGCAGGAGGGCTGCGACAAGTTCTGCTCCTTCTGCGTGGTGCCCTATACGCGCGGGGCGGAATATTCGCGCCCGGCGGAGCGCATTCTGCATGAGGCGCGGCTGCTGGCGGAGAAGGGCGCGCGCGAGATCACCCTTCTGGGGCAGAACGTCAACGCCTGGCATGGCGAGGGAACGGACGGGCGGGCATGGACGCTGGCGCGGCTGCTGGAGGCGCTGGCGGAGATTGACGGGCTGGCGCGGCTGCGCTTCACCACATCGCACCCCAACGACATGGAGGATGACCTCATCGCCGCCTTCGCGGAGAATGACAAGCTCATGCCCTATCTGCATCTGCCGGTGCAGTCGGGCTCCGACACCATTCTCAAGGCGATGAACCGCAAGCACACGGCGGCGGACTATCTGCGGCTGGTGGAGAAAATCCGCAAGGCGCGGGAAGACATCGCTCTTTCCGGCGATTTCATCGTCGGCTTTCCTGGCGAGAGCGAAGAGGACTTCGCCGCCACCATGCGGCTGGTGGAAGAGGCGGATTACGCCCAGGCCTATTCCTT
>JALUFY010000266.1 GCA_027051995.1 Hyphomicrobiales bacterium | reverse complement strand
GGATGTGAACGGTCAGCGGTTTGGCCACCGCCGTCCTGTATTCCGCCTCGGTGAGGTAGCCGTTCTTGCGCATCTGGCCGAGCACCCAGTTGCGGCGCGCCAGGGCGGCGTCGTGGTTCCTGTAGGAATCGAGCTTGCCCGGCTGCTTGGGCAGCGAGGCCACATAGGCCATCTCCTCCGTAGCCACCTTGTCCAGCGTCTTGCCGAAATAGGTCAGGGAGGCGCCGGCCACGCCATAGGCTCCCCTGCCGAGATAGATCTCGTTCAGGTAGAGCTCCATGATCTTGTCCTTGGAGAAGGCGCTTTCGATCCTCAGGGCGATGAGCGCCTCGCGCACCTTGCGGGTGATGGTGCGCTCGTTGCTCAACAGAAAGTTCTTGGCCACCTGCTGGGTGATGGTGGAGGCGCCGACGAAGCGGCGTTTTCTGCCCTTGACGAGGTATGTCAGGTTCTGGGCCATGGCGCGCGCCAGGGCATAAAAATCAACGCCGGGATGATGATAGAAATTCTTGTCCTCGGCGGAGATGAAGGCCTGCACCAGCTTCTTCGGCACGGCGCTGATGGGCACGAAAAGGCGGCGCTGATGGGCGTATTCGGCCAGCAGGGAGCCATCCGCCGCATGCACGCGGGTGAGCACCTTCGGCTGGTAGTGCTCCAGCACGGCCGTGTCCGGCAGGGTCTTGGATGTCTGCCAGATGATGTATCCGGCCGCCGCCGCGACGCCGAGAAAAACGACGAAACCGGCGGAAAACAGATAGCCCAGGAATTTCAGCATGAATCAGTCACCGCTCTTGTTCAGGCTCTATATAGTGCAGCAATCGCGATTTCCCATGCAAAAAGGCCGGATTGCGCCGCCTCAACCGGAAATTGACGCGTTTTTGCCCGCCCGCGTGGCATTCGCGCAACGCCGGAGATAGAGCCCGAATGTGGCGATGGCGGGCCGGAAGGTGCGCGAATCACCTGTTGAAGGCGACCTGGCTGGCGAAATAGCGGCGGATGGCGCGCGTCATGGCGGCGGCCGTTTTCTTGCGCCAGAGGGGCGAGCGCATGTTGCGCAAGTCCGAGGGGTTGGAGACATAGCCCACCTCGATGAGCACCGAGGGCACCTCCGGGTTGCGCAGCACGCGGAAATCCGCCGAACGCACGGCGCGCGGGCGCATGCGCGTGGCCTTGCGCATCTCCCTGGCCAGGTTGCGCGCCAGCCAGACCGAATGATTCTTGGTTTCGCGCATGGTCAGATCGATGAGGATGCCCTTGATCTCCTCGCCGCCCTTGCCCAGATCAACGCCGTCGATGATGTCCGAGGCGTTTTCCTTGCGCGCCAGCGCGGCGGCCTCGTCATCGGAGGCCTCCTCGGAGACCGAATAGATGGCCGCGCCGCGGGCCGCCCTGGAGCCGAACTTGTCGGCGTGGATGGAGATGAAGAGGCTGGCGCCGCGCTGGCGGGCGAATTTGACCCGCTCCCTGAGGGTGAGGAAATAATCGCCGTCGCGGGTCATTTGCACGCGGTAGCGCCCGGTGGCCAGAAGCCGGGCGCGCAGCTGCCTTGCGAAGGCGAGCACCAGGTTCTTTTCCTTCGCGCCATTGGCGGCGGCGGCTCCGGGATCCTTGCCGCCGTGGCCGGGATCGATGACGATCAGCGGCAGACGGACGGAGCCCGCCTTGCGGGCGGCATGGGCGGCGCGGGCGCCGTGACGGGGCGGAGCCTTTTTCACCTTCGTTTTGGCCGGTTGCGGCTTGCGGCGCGTCTTGTGGCCGGGGCGCGCCTTGCCGCCGGCATCAAAGGGCACCGGCGAGGTTTCCAGAAGATCGGCGATGGAGGACGGGGCGGGCTTTTTGCCTTTCGCGGCGCGCTCCACCAGGCGGCGGTAGGCGCGCGAGACGACGGGCATGTCCTCCGGCACCGGATCGTTGGCGCGCAGCGGGCGGATGGTGCTGGCCTCCGCCTCCTTCTTTTTCGCTCCGGCGGGCGCGGAGGCGGAGACGAGCGCGTTGAAGGTGGCTTCGTCGGTGCGCACCAGATCGACCACCAGACGGGCCGGCAGTCCGTCTTTCGGGTGCAGGACATAGGATTTCGAGATCAGCACGGGGCCGTCCGCCTCCAGCACGATGCGCGCCTTGCCCGGGGCCATGCGGCCATAGCGGACGGCGCGGACGAGATTCGCGCCGGCGGAGCCGATCTTTCCGCCGAGGCGGAAGTCCACTTCCGGCAGATCGATCATCACCCGGTAGGGGTTGGCCAGAACATAGACATTGTATGGAATGGCGAAGGTCAGATCGGCGACGAAACGGGTGCGGGTCTCATCGCCGGAAAGGCGCGCGGCGGAGGCCACGGGAACGGCCAGCGAGGCGGCGCGGGCGGGCGCGGCCAGCCAGTGCGCGCAGGCGAAAATGGCCAGAGCGAGGCAAAGCAGGACGCGCGCGGGCGCATTGCGCTGTGCCGAGCGCATGGTCTCCGCCCTGTCCGAGGATGTGTCTTGTCCGGTCATGCCGGCTCCCGCGCTTCCCGTTTGCCGGGGCCCCGCCCGGGAAGGCCCCCCTTGTGGTTTCATCGGGCGATTCTATTTTAGAAGGGTTAATTCATTGTTTCCGCCCCGGCGCGCGGCAAAGGATAACCAATCCGGCAATTTGGCTTGCCAAGGCGGCGGGATGGTCATACAAAGGCCGGGTGATTTATGTTCCGGCAGACTCGCGATGAGTGTTTCACCGCCGATGCTGGCCGGAAAGGAATTTCGCTCACGGTCAGGAACTCCGGGCATCCGAAGTGTGACATGCCGCCGGCCGGACGGGCGTTTGGGTAAGGGCCGGTTTTCCCGCCACGGGGAGAGCGGGCCGCGACATGCAAAGGTTCTTCGCGCCGGCCCCCTGGCCGGAGCCAAGAGAATATCAACCGGATGACAGGCAACGGCTTGAACATATCCCCGCCAGACCCGCAAGAGCGGGCGGCTGGCGCTGGGGATAACGGTTCCGTTGCGCGCGGCGGAGGCTCCACCGCGCGGCCGTCCTGTTT
>JALUFY010000265.1 GCA_027051995.1 Hyphomicrobiales bacterium | reverse complement strand
AGGTCATGGGCGTCAACGACCGCGCCCAGCTGGCCGCCGTGGAGGCCATCCTGCAGGACAGGTTGCGCACGGCGGCGATGAAGAACGGCGTCACCCTGGTGGATCCGTCTTCGGTCTTTTTCAGCGCCGATACGAAACTGGGCCGCGATATCCGCATCGAGCCCTGGGTGTGGATCGGCCCCGGCGTGGAGATCGCCGATGACGTCACCATCCTCGCCCATTGCCACATCGAGCAGGCCAGGATCGCTGAAGGCGCCCGGGTCGGCCCCTTCGCCCGCCTGCGCCCGGCGGCGGACATCCGCGAAGGCGCCAGGATCGGCAATTTCGTCGAGGTCAAGAAATCCGTGGTGGAGGAAGGCGCCAAGGTCAATCACTTCACCTATCTGGGCGACGCCCGCGTCGGCGCGCGGGCCAATATCGGCGCGGGCACCATCACCTGCAACTACGACGGTTTCTTCAAGCACACGACGGACATAGGGCAGGGGGCCTTCATCGGCTCCAACTCCTCTCTCGTCGCGCCGGTGAAAATCGGCGACGGGGCCTATGTGGGCTCGGGCAGCGTCATCACCCGCGATGTCGCGCCGGGCGCGCTGGCCGTCGCGCGCGGCAGGCAGGTTGAAAAGCCGGGCTGGGCGGAGAAATTCAGAAAAGTCATGCGCAGGCGCAAACAAAAAGGCTGACACATTGCCGCCAGGATCATCGGTGAGTGAGATCGTGGGGATTAAAAGCGAAACAGGAAAGCGAACGGGGAAAACATCATGTGCGGCATTGTCGGCATTCTCGGTCAGGAACCCGTGGCCATGCGTCTGGTGGAAGCCCTGCGCAGGCTCGAATACCGCGGATACGATTCCGCCGGCATCGCCGTGCTGGAAGACGGCCGGCTTGAGCGCGTGCGCGCGCCGGGCAAGCTGAACAATCTGGTGGAGCGCCTTCTGGCCAGTCCGCTTGCCGCCACATGCGGCATCGGCCACACCCGCTGGGCCACTCACGGCGCGCCCAATGAAACCAACGCCCATCCGCATTTCGCCGGCCCCGTGGCCATTGTCCACAACGGCATCATCGAAAACTTCAAGAGCCTGCGCGAAGGCCTGCTGAAGGATGGCGTAAAGACCGCCACCGACACCGATACCGAGGTCGTCGCCCATCTCATCGCGCAAAGGCTCAAGGCGGGCGATGCCCCGCGCCAGGCCGTGCAGAACACGCTCGACAAGCTGGAAGGCGCCTTCGCCTTCGTCATTCTCTTCGAGGGCGAGGAGGATCTGCTCATCGGCGCGCGGCGGGGCTCGCCGCTGGCCGTGGGGCATGGCGATGGCGAAATGTTTCTGGGCTCCGACGCCATCGCCCTTGCGCCCTTCACCAACCGCGTCACCTATCTCGAAGACGGCGACATGGCCGTGCTGACCCGCTCATCCCTTGAGCTCTATGACAGCCAGGGCCGCCACACCCTTCGCCCCTTGCAATTCACCCAGGCTTCGGCCCTGCTGGTGGACAAGGGCGGACACCGCCATTTCATGGCCAAGGAAATCGCCGAGCAGCCCGACGTGGTGGGCCACACAATGGCCGAATATCTCGATTTCAATGCCGGGCGCGTGAGGCTGCCGGACATGCCGGTTGATCTGGCCGGGCTGTCGCGCATCAACATCACCGCCTGCGGCACCGCCTATTACGCCGGCCTGGCGGCGAAATACTGGATCGAACAGATCGCCCGCCTGCCGGTGGAGGTGGACGTGGCCAGCGAGTTCCGCTACCGCGAAGCGCCGCTGGAAGAGGGCGGGCTCTCGCTCGTCATCTCCCAGTCCGGCGAAACCGCCGACACCCTGGCCGCCCTGCGCTATTGCAAGGCCCGGGGGCAGAAGGTGGCGGCGGTGGTCAATGTGCCCGAATCCACCATCGCGCGCGAAAGCGATGTTGTTCTGCGCACCTTCGCCGGGCCGGAAATCGGCGTGGCCTCCACCAAGGCCTATACCTGCCAGCTGACGGTTCTGGCCGCCTTCTCCATCGCCCTGGCGCGCGCCAGGGGCAAGCTGGACGATGAAGGCGAGGCCCGTCTGGTCACGGCCATGAACGGCCTGCCGCGCAATCTCGTGCGGGCGCTGCGCGAGGATGGGCACATAGAGGAAGTGGCGCAGAAAATCGCCCATTCGCGCGACATCCTCTACCTCGGCCGGGGCATCAATTATCCCACCGCCCTCGAAGGCGCGCTGAAGCTGAAGGAAATCTCCTATATCCACGCCGAGGGTTACGCGGCGGGCGAGCTCAAGCACGGCCCCATCGCGCTCATCGACGAGGATGTGCCGGTGGTGGTCATCGCCCCCAGCGATACGCTGTTCGACAAGACCGTCTCCAACATGGAAGAAGTGGCCGCGCGCGGCGCGCGAATCGTGCTCATCACCGACGAGGAAGGCGCGGCGCATCATGGCAGGAATGCCTTCGAGACCATTTCCGTGCCGCTGGCCGATCCTTTCCTGGCGCCCATTCTTTTCGCCATTCCGGTGCAGCTGCTGGCCTATCACGCCGCCGTTTTCCTCGGCACGGACGTGGATCAGCCGCGCAATCTGGCCAAGTCCGTCACCGTGGAATGACGCGCGCGGCGGGCTTGTCGCAAAAACGTCACAGTGGTGTTGAAATCATGCAACAGTTGCCGCATAGCTGATGCCGTGACCGCATGAAAGACGCCATGACGCAAGAGACACCATCACCGGAAACACCGGAAAGCCCGGCGGGCGCGAAAGACGCGAAGGGCGAAGCGCCGCGCGGCGCGCATGAGCACGAGGATGAAGGCATCACCGCCTTCCGCCGTCCGCGCGCCGGGCGGCTTGGTCTGGCGCTGGTTCTGCTGGCGGTCATATCCGGCCTCGCCACCTACACCATTCTCACCGGGCTCACCCCCATCAGGCCGGAGCCGCGCATCGTCACCACGCTGCTGACGCTCAATGCCGGGCTGGTGGTGCTGATGATGATTCTCATCGGCTGGCAGATCATCCTGCTGATCAGGGCGCGGCGGCGTCACA
>JALUFY010000264.1 GCA_027051995.1 Hyphomicrobiales bacterium | reverse complement strand
TGGAGCGGCCGTTGGTCATCGGGTAGTAGACCATGGCGCGCAGGATGCCCTCCGGGTCGATGATGAAGGTGGCGCGCACCGCGGAGGTGTCCGCCGCACCGGGGTGGATCATGCCATATTTCCTCGCCACTTCCATCTTGAGGTCGGCGATGATGGGGAAGGGAATGTCCACGCCGAACTTCTCCTTGATGTTGCGCACCCAGGCGATGTGCGAATAGTTCGAATCGATGGACAGGCCCAACAGCTCCGTGTTGATGGCCGCGAACTCGTCCGCGCGGCGGGCGAAGGCCATGAACTCGGTGGTGCACACGGGCGTGAAGTCCGCCGGATGCGAGAACAGCACCAGCCACTTGCCGCGATAGTCCGAAAGGCTCTTTTCGCCATGGGTGGTGGGGGCGGTGAATTCCGGGGCCGGCTCGTTCAGACGCGGCGTGCGGACGACTTCGACGGTTTCGGTGACGTTGGTGTCGGTCATGGTGTGTCTCCTTGTGGTGTGCGTTTGCATTATTCAATTTAGAATAATTCAAATATGCATATTATCTCATGCATGTCCACCTGTTTTTTCGTGGAACCGGGGACAGATTGACGCAGCCGGAATGTGCGCCGGTCACTTATGATTCCGTCCCATTCCGGATATAGGATCGCACGGCAAAGGTTCAATCGCGCGCCGCGCGCGCATCAACGGTCAACGGAAGGAGAGAGCATGAAGAAACTGATCTTGTCCGCTTTCACGGGACTTGTGATCGTGGCTTCCGCCGCCCAGGCGGGACAGGCGGCCGGCGCCGCTGGTGATGCGCAAATGGCGGAGCTGAAAAAGCACGCCCTTGCGCTCATCAAGGGCTATGCCATGAACCTGAAGGGCACGCTGAAGCAGGCGCTGAAGAAGGATGGCCCGGTCTCGGCCATTCATGTGTGCAACCGCAAGGCCGAGGAGATCGGCCGTGTCTTTTCCGTGCGCGGCTGGACGGTGGGACGCACGGCGCTGAAGCTGCGCAACGCCATGCTGGACACGCCCGACGAATGGGAAAAGGCGACCATGAAGATGTTCGAGAAGAAGATCGCGGAAGGGGCCGATCCGAAGAAGCTGATCAGGGCGGAGATCGTCAAGACGGACAATGGCCGCATGTTTCGCTTCATGAAGGCCATTCCCACGGGCAAACCCTGTCTGACCTGTCATGGCGAAAACATCAAGCCGGAGGTGCGCAACGCCATCGAGGCCAGTTATCCCAAGGACGAGGCTACGGGATTCAAGTTGGGCCAGCTGCGCGGGGCCTTCACGCTGAAGAAAAAGCTGGACAACTGAGGCCGCTCCCGCGGCGCAGGCGAAATGCAACCGCCAGCGGCAACGCTGGCGGTTTTGTTGTTTTTGCTTGAATGCGTCCTGTCGCGGGGGGTATCTTGCCAAGGTCATGACTCGTTCCATCACGGACATAATCAGGGAGCGCGGCGCCTTTCTCAAGGGATCGGCTGGCAGCGAGGAGCAGGCGCGCGCTCATGAGCCGCTTCTGAAGGCCATCGAACACAATTACACCCTGTTCGAGCCGCTGCGCGACGGCTTCCTGACGCGCGCCGGTGTCGAGCACGAGGGGGTGATTGGCGATGATGCCTCCCTGGAGCTGATCGATCATCTGCTGGCGCAGGATATCATCAGGGCGGAAGAGGGGGGCTACACGGCCAGCGATTCCGCCGCGCGGCGCTTTCTCTCCGGCGGCTGGCTGGAGGAGCTGGCCTGGCTGGCGGCCATGGAGGCCGGGGCGGACGAGGCCATCTATTCGCAGGTTCTGGGCTGGAAGGTGCAGGATTATTACGGCGAGAACGAAATCGACGTGATCGTGCGCAAGGGCGAGCGGCTGGGCTTTGTTTCGTGCAAGGCGCTGCAATCGGAGTTCCGCCCGGAAAACCGCAAGCACCGCAACCGGCTGATGGACGCCCTGCACGAGGCGGACAACCTGTGCGATCATTTCGGCCGCGAGGGCGAGCGCGTCGGCATTCTTGTGACCACCGACCTGATCGACGAGGTGCGCGACAACGCCCCGCGCTACATGGCGCTGATGGGCAAGGCGGCGGTGCTGGATGTGCGCGTCATTCCGCTGGAAGAGCTGGAATGGGAGCCGCTGGTGGCCGCGATGGGCGAAATCGTGCATGGAGAGCGCAAGGAATGAAGGCCATCCGCATTCACCGGACGGGCGGGCCGGAGGTTCTGACATACGAGGACATCGAGACGCCGCGCCCGGGCCCCGGCGAAGTGCTGGTGCGCCATGCGGCCATCGGGCTGAATTTCATTGATACTTATCACCGCTCCGGGCTGTATCCCGCGCCGCTGCCGGCCGTTCCGGGGCTGGAGGCGGCGGGCGTCATCGAAGAGACCGGCGAGGGCGTCGAACACCTGAAACCGGGTGACAGGGTGGCCTATGGGGCAGGGCCCATCGGGGCCTATGCGGAGATGCGCGCCATTCCCGCCGGGCGGGTGGCCAGGCTGCCTGACGCGATAGACTTCGAAACCGCCGCGGCCATCATGCTCAAGGGGCTGACGGCCTGGTATCTGCTGCGCGAGACATACCGCGTGCGCGAGGGCGAGCGGATAGTTTTCATGCCCGCCGCCGGCGGCGTGGGGCTCATCGCCGGGCAGTGGCTGAAGGCCATCGGCGCGCGCGCCATCGGCGTGTGCTCCGGCGAAAAGGCGGAGCTGGCGAAGGCGCATGGCTATGCGCATGTTATTGATTATACATTGGAAAACATCTCCGAACGGGTGCGTGAAATCACCGGTGGAAAGGGCGTGCCGGTGGTATATGACGGCGTGGGGGCCGAGACCTTCATCGCTGCCCTGGACTGTCTTTCACCGCGCGGGCTGATGGCGAGTTTCGGCAATGCCTCCGGGCCGGTGACGGGCGTCGATCTGGGCGATCTGGCCTCGCGCGGCTCGCTGTATGTCACGCGCCCCATCCTGATGCATTACGTGGCCTCGGATGAGGACATGGCGCGCGCCTGCGCGGAGCTGTTCAATGTCGTGGCCTCCGGCAAGGTGAAGGTAAC
>JALUFY010000263.1 GCA_027051995.1 Hyphomicrobiales bacterium | reverse complement strand
CAGCAGCCGGGCCCGCAGTTCGGCGCGGTCAGCGCTCAGTTTGCGGTTCAGGACTTTTCGTTTCCATGCGGGCAGTGCGCGCCGTTCCAGCACTTTGCGCAATGCCATGATTCGCCCGCGAAGCGCCCGTGTGTGCAACGCCGAAGCCGGTCTCGCATCGGCGATCAGAGCATCCGCATTCGCCCGCGATGTTTCGTAACCGCGGCTTCCGGCATTGCCCAGGCGTCTGCGCAATTCCGCGCGGTCACGCGCCAGTTTGCGCCTCAGGGGAGTGAAGAAACGCTCCTGCAGCGCCGGATTGCGCAATGTCCGGCGGATATCCGCGAGCCTGGAGCGCAGTTGCCTGTTGCTCAGGCTGGAGGAGGGACGCTTGTCAGCCAGTATCCGCCGTGCGTCATCCGCCGCGCGCCTGCTGCTCAGAACGCCTGAGAGCCGTATGCGCAGCTTGCCAAGCCTGATGCGCGTGTTCCGCGAAATGCCCGGAGACGACAGAAGATAGACGGTCTCGCTCCACATGTCGCGCAACTGCTTCTTTTGCAATCTGGGAATATAGGCCGCACGCGCCAGAAGGTCGCGCGCCTGCCGTTCGGCGTGCGGCAGGGGCGGCGGGGCGGAGCGGGCGCGGATTTCGGCGCTCACCTCCGTGCGCAGGGCGGCGAGCCTGTTTCTCGTCTGCCTGTGGATCTCCGGCGAGGCCAGAAGATCGATGATGCGCGCCCGCAGCATGCGCAGGCGGGGCAGGGGCATGGCGGAGAGATCGCGCGGCATGGCCAGCAGCCTGCGCGCCGCCCGTTCATCCATGGGCAGCGCGGGCGCGGCCAGCCGGGCCTCATAGGCGTTGATGAGCGCCGCCGCGTGCCTGCGGTCTTTCTTCTTCAGGAAGGGAAAGCCGAGGAACTTGCGCAGGGTGCGCGTGCGCCGGACAAGCTGCGGCCGTGTCAGCGGATCATCCGCCCGCCAGCGGCGCATGGTGTGCAGGCCGACGCCGTCGATGGAGATTTCCAGTTTGAACCTGGCCTCGGCCGGACGCGGCGCGATGGGCGTCAAGGCCACGGGCGCGGCAAGGGCGAGGACAAGGGGCAGAATGATCTTGCGCATGTCAATCTCCTCGTGAATCGTCTGTTGAGGCATGATAGCATGACATGCCATGCCTGACAGGAATATGACGTCATGGCCGCCGGTCCGGCCCGTCATGCCCGGGTTTTCTCAAAACGGAGATGAATGGAACATGAACCCCATCGAATACCACGACGCCAGCGAAGAGGTGCGCGCCGTCTATGACGATATCAAGGCCGCCCGCAAGGTGGATGACGTCAACAATTTCTGGAAATATCTGGCCAACGAGCCGCGCATGCTGCGCCACGTATGGGAAAGCCTCAAGGAGATGATGGGCCCCGGCCATCTCGACCCGGCCATCAAGGAGCTGATCTTCACCGCCGTGGCCATCACCAACAATTGCGAATACTGCCGCGTCTCCCACATGACCCAGGCGCGCGCCAAGGGGGCGACGGACGAGATGATCAACGAAATGATCGGCGTCGTCGCCCTGGCCAACATGACCAACCGGCTGGTCAACGCCTACAAGCCGCCTGTGGACGAAATGTTCCTCGAGAAGAAAGATTAATAGCCGTCCATGTTGATTTTTCCGCGACGGATCGGGCCCGCCCGCACCGTTAAGGGGGCGGAAACGGACTTCCCCTCACATGAAAGGAACAGGAAGATGAGCGCTGGCAAACGGAAAATCATCGGTGTTGCGATCATCGGCGCGGGGCTCGCGGCGGCGGGCGCTGTCTGGGCGGCGGGCAATGAAAACTGCGAGCCGGCCCGCTGGATGGGCAAGCTGGCCATGGGGCCCGGCCCCGGCATGGGCGGCATGGGCATGATGCGCGGCAGGGGCGGCATGGGCATGATGCGCAAGCGCATGATGGAAGAGCACGAAAAGGAGGCCGGACGGGAAAATAGCCGTCACCGGGGCAATTTCATCCGCCACCGCGAGGTCATGATGGGCGGCGGCATCCCCGCGCCCTATTTCGGCAAGACAAATCCGCTGCCGGTGACGCCGGAAAACATCAAGGCCGGCAAGGCCCTCTTCGAGGACAACTGCGCCTCCTGCCACGGCAAGAGCGGCCGGGGCGACGGCGAGGCGGGCAAGGAGCTCAATCCGCCGCCCGCCGACATCACCCATATCCTCGGCAAGCCGCTGGATCGCGATGACTTCTTCATGTGGACGATTTCAGAAGGTGGCGAAAAACTTAAGACGGACATGCCCGCCTTCAAGGACGCGCTGAGCGAAAAGGAGCGCTGGCAGGTCATCCAGTATCTGCGCAACGGCCTTGGCCGCTGAGACGGCGGGAATATCAGAGGCGGGCGCCGGCGTCTGGCGTCCGCCTTTTCAGGTAGAAAGGTAAAATTTTACGCAATTTTAGGTTTCGTTCGGTAAGCTTCCTGAAAGTCAATTTGGCATGGGCCTTGCAGGATTTGATTCAAATCTTGCGCGAAATGTCAAAACGGGAAGGAAGACGATGCGGGATATCAGAGGGTTCGCCGCCGCACTGGCCAAAAACGAGAATGGCGCGACAAGCATTGAATACGCGGCCCTGGCCTTCGGCATTGGCCTGGCGCTGCTCACGGCCCTGCCGCTGCTGAAGGGCGGCGTTCAGGCCAATATGGAAACCATCGCCGCCGCCATGAACGGCATGAGCGATACCACTGGTAACACCATGCGCCATGATCCGCGCGATATCGCCCGCCGGAAGGCCCGCGCCATCGCCGCCAGTGCGCGTCCCGCCGACACCATCATGACCAGCTCGGTTTCCGCGCCCGCCACGGACGGGCAGGGCCGCCCCGTCCTGCGCCGCTCCCTGAACGATGAGCCGGATTACAGGATCGCTGTGAAACAATAGAAGGACTGGGAAGCAGACCGTATTCAGACTCCTTTTGCGGTTGACTTCACGCCAGCGCCGGCCGGGGATTGACCTCTCCGTCCGGCGCTGTTGCGTTTCGGCGTGAAAAGCCTTTCCCAATGTCCGTCTCCTGCG
>JALUFY010000262.1 GCA_027051995.1 Hyphomicrobiales bacterium | reverse complement strand
GTTCCGCTTTGCTCGTCGAACCCCACCTTGAGCAGCAGTTCGTGCGCAAGGGCGGCGTCGCGACCGGCGAAATCCAGCGCGGCGGCGCGGATGGCCGGCGTCCATGTGCGCTCGAAATCCACCAGCACGCCGTCCTTGTCGAAGATGACGGCTTCGATTTGCCTATTCATCCGGCGGGCGGCTCCCAGAAGGTGGTCAGATCCCGCCAGTAGGGACGGCGGCGGTCGCTGCGCGGCTGGCTTTCGTCCAGCGCGCCGATGAAGACGAAACCGGCGATGGTTTCCTCCTCCTCAAGACCCAGGGCGCGCATGATCTCCTCATCCTCCGCCATCCAGCTGGAGCGCCATTGCGCCCCCAGCCCCATGGCCGTGGCGGCGGTGACCAGAGCCATGCACGAGGCCCCGGCGGAGAGATACTGCTCCCATCTGGGGATCTTCGGATGCGCGCGCGCCCGGCTGACCACCACGATGATGAGCGGAATGCGCGCGATCAAGTCATACTGGGCGCGCTTGTCCGGCTCCTCGCCGGGATTGAGCGCCATCCAGCGCGCCTTGACCATGCGGGCGAAGGCCTCGCGCGGCGCGTCCCGCAGAACGATGAAGCGCCAGGGCTCCATCTTGCCGTGATCGGGCACGCGGGCGGCGGTCTCCAGCAGGATTTCCAGCTGCTCCGCGTCAGGCCCCGGCGCGCCGATAAGGGCGGGCTCCGCCGAGCGGCGGGTGCGCAGAAAGGCGGTGATGGAGGAAGTGTCGTTGAGACACTCCGGCGCAAGCTCGAAGCCCCTGCGCCCGCGCCTGCTGGTCATGTGCTTCCGTGGCAGCTCTTTCATGGGCCCTCCCGGCTAATGAATGCGTCCTTGTGGCATAAGGAAGGGACGAGGACTTCATGTCAAGGCGGCGGATGAACGCTGCGCGGCAGTATTCAGATCATCCCCTCACACGTCGTTCCCGCGAAGGCGGGAACCCAGGTGGGAGTCTCGGTGCGTGGAGAAAAACGAGGTCAAATCTCCAACCGGCGCGGCACAGTTCCAGCCGTTATCTCCTTGCCAGCGGAGATTCACACTTGGGTCTCCGCCTTCGCGGAGACGACGTATTGAAAAACCAGCCGCAATTTCGGAAAAATACTGCAAACTTCCATGTTCCCGCCAAATGCCCGGCAGTGAAAAACTTCTCCCCGGATACCACGGTCGCTGCGGAAATACGCATCAAATGCGCATCAACAGAAATTCAAACCCCGGCGCGGGCGTTAACCATTCATTAAGAACTTCATTGCCGCCGATGAGCGTTCGTGGTTATCTCTTCCTTGCCGGCCGGGACATTGGCCGGGGATGATTTCCCGGGGAGGGAAGACGGATTACTACTCCATGACTCACAATCCACAGCACCGCCTTCAGGGCCGTCGGAAACAAACGGCGGCCCTTCTTTTTTCCTTCACTTCCGCCGTTCTGGCGGGTGGCGGCCTCGTGCTGGCCGCCTCCGGCCCGGCGGATGATCTGGCGACAGGCAGCATCGAGCGGCCCGCCGGTGTTCTCGCGCCCGCGCCCTATGAGCTGCGCATCGAGCTGGGCAGAGAGGGCGGCGAGCGGCTCTGGCTGGCCGCGCGGCTGCGCGAAAACGGCGGGCTGATCCGCCTTCCCGTCTCCTGGACGGTGCGCGCCGTCGATGGCCTTACCGGGCGCGCGGGCCGGGTGGTCTATTCCGGCGATCTGCCCATCGCGGATTTTCATCCGGGGCGCGGCGAATACGAGGTGGACGTGCGTTATGGATACCGGCGCGCCCGCCAGCGCATCAAGGTTCTGCCGGGCCAGCAGCTTTACATGACCTTCATTCTCAATGTCGGCGGCGTGCGCGCCTTGACCCGGCTGGAGAACATCGGGCCGGTGCATGAGGTGCGCGCCGAGCAGCGCGTCTATGCGCTGACCGGCAAGGGACGCGGGCGGCTGGTGGCGAAATCCGCTCGGCCGGGCCAAATCATGCGGCTGGGGGCGGGCGATTACCGCATCGAGAGCCGCTTTGTCCCCGGCAACGCCATCGCCGCAAGCCGGGTGCGCGTCAAGCCGGGCATTCTCAGCTCCCTGGAGCTGACGGCGCGCGCCGGGCTGGCCCGCGTGGAGCCCGCGGGCGGAGCGGATGAAAGCCGCTGGATGCTGCGCGACGCCGATGGCCTTTGGCGGCACGAGGGCAAAGGCGCGGCCAGCATCGTTCTCGCGCCGGGCAGCTATGTCATGAAGGCTTCCATCGGCGGCCAGCGCATCGAGCGGCGTTTCTCCATATCCGCCGGGCAGCGCCGTGTTCTGCGTCTCGGGCCGGGGGAATAGGGCGCGGGCGGTAAAAAACTCACCTGTCGCGAATCATTACGCTTGCGCCTATACTCCCGCGCGGTTTCGCATCAACGGAGCGGGAGGCGCAGACGGGATGTCCGGGGATTCCACGCACGAAAGCAGGTTGTGGCTGTGGCTGCTCATTGGCGGGCTGGTTCTGATTGCGCTCGCCACTTTCGCCATCGGCGGGCATGGGTTGATGCGCGCCGCGCTGCTGGGGCTGGGCGGCATGCTGGTTGTTTTCGCCTCGTCGGAAATGATGATCCTGGCGGTGGACGGCTATGCCCGCAGGCGCGGCATGAACGCCTTTGTCGCCGGCACCATGGCCGGGCTCTCCAGCAACATTCCGGAGCTGGTCATGCTGGCCTTCGTGCTGCTGGCCAGCCCGCGCGTCGGCTTCGTGGTCACGGTGCTGACGCTGCATGTGGGCGCGGCGGCCTTCGGCATTTACAGCGGCCTTTTGCCGCGCGACGCGGAGGGCGACGCCAGCCTGCCCAAACCGCTTGTCAATCTGAGCACCGATCTGTATGCGGCGGCGGCGGGCGTGTTCTTCTCGCTGGGGGCCGTCATGCTCATCATGAAGACCTTTTCCAGCGGCGCGGGGCAGGGGGGATACCTGGGCGTGCGCGATCTCTATGTCTTCGGCGTCATTCTGCTGGCCATGCAGGCGGTCTCCATCACCCGTCTGGTAAAGCGCTTCTCGAAGGCGCACGCGCCGCAATCGCCCGATGACGCGCCGCTGGAGGCGCCGCGCGCGCCGATGTCCGCCGCCGCCATCGCCGGCTTCGGGCTGGCGGGGCTGGCCATGTCGGTCATCGGCGGCCATTCGGTGGGCGAATTCGCCGATGTGCTGGTTTCCCGGCTGGAGGAGGCGGGCTATCCGGAGATGTTCGGCGCGGTGCTGCTCAGCGTCTTCTCCGCCGCCGGGGCCTTCGTCATGATCGGCATGGCGCACGCCCAGGGCAAATACAACATCGCCCTGGCCAACGCCTCCGGGGCCATCACCCAGGTGCCCTTTCTCGTTCTGCCCATCGCCATGATCCTGCTGGCCGCCTTTACCCAGACGGGCCTGATCCCGGCGCTGGGCGCGGCGGGCGATGGCGTCATTCCCATCGACCTGCACACCACCAGCGCCATCTTCCTCGCCTTTCCCTCCATGCTGATCCTGTGGAAGGCGGTGCAGGACGACGGCAAGGTCAACTGGCTGGAAACCGCCAGCATGGCCGCCATCTTCCTGCTCGCCATCTACCTGCTCGTTGCACACGGGTGAAAAGGCGGAATTCTTGCGGATTTGCAGCCGCCACGCCGGATTTTCACCCCGCGCCGCTTTTGCTGATCCGCATGTTCAGGCCCCGGCGAATTCCGGGAACAACCCGGCAAGTCCCTCCCTGGAGGCATCGCAGACGCCGCGTTCGGTGATCAGGCCGGTGACCAGCCTGCCGGGGGTGACGTCGAAGGCCGGGTTGGCGGCGGGCGTCGCATCGGGACAGATCTGAACCCGGCTCACCGCGCCGTCCTCCAGCTTGCCCCAGACCTTGCGCACCTCGTCCTGATCGCGCTCCTCGATGGGGATTTCCTTCACGCCGTCGAAGACCGTCCAGTCGATGGTGGGCGAGGGCAGGGCGACATAAAAGGGCACGCCGTTGTCGCGCGCCGCCAGGGCCTTCAGATATGTGCCAATCTTGTTGCACACATCGCCGTGCGCCGTGGTGCGGTCGGTGCCGGCGATCACCATGTCCACCTGGCCATGCTGCATCAGATGCCCCCCGGCGTTGTCCACGATCAGGTGATGAGGCACGCCGTGATGGGCCATCTCCCAGGCGCTCAGGTGCGCGCCCTGATTGCGCGGGCGGGTTTCATCCACCCAGACATGGATGGGGATGCCGGCCTCCACAGCGTGATACATCGGCGATGTCGCCGTGCCCCAGTCCACGGTGGCCAGCCATCCGGCGTTGCAATGGGTGAGGATATTGACCGGCTCGCCGGGCGCCTTGGCTGCCGCGATATTCCTGATCAGCTCAAGGCCATGCACGCCGATCATGCGGTTGCACTCCACGTCCTCGTCGCAGATCTCAGCCGCCCGTTTCATCGCCGCCGCGTGGCGCTCGCTCTCGGGCAGAGGCAGCAGAAGCCGGTTCATTTCGTCCAGCGCCCAGCGCAGGTTGATGGCGGTGGGGCGGGTGGCGTGCAGAAACTCCCATGTCTCCTTCAGCGACGCATCGGATGGATCAATGCCCATCTGCACGGCCACGCCATAGGCCGCCGTGGCGCCGATCAGCGGCGCGCCGCGCACCCACATGCCGCGGATGGCCTCCGCGAAGGCCTCCCGGGTTGTCAATTCAACGACGCGGAACGCGTGAGGCAGCCAGCGCTGATCTATGATCTTGACCGTGCCGCTGTCATCATCGAACCAGATCGAGCGGTAATGTGTTCCATCGACTTTCATGACGGCTTCTCCCTTGCGAGCGGGCGGGGCAACTCGCTCCATCTGGCCCATGCGGGCGCGGTTCGTCATGGCCTGCCGGCCGCATCACAAGTCATGCCGCATATCAAACCGTCCGTGCGGCGCGGCCTATTTGATCCGCTTCCAGGTCTGGCTCTTGCAGATGAGGCCGCCGAGGATGCAGCCGGAGAGCTTCACGGCATTGGCCGAAAGCGGCTTCAGATAGCCCGAATAGACCTTGCCGTCCTTGGGATTGTAGAGCTTGCCCATGTAGCTGGAGCCCGACTTGCGCATCCCCCAGATCATGCGGATGCCCACCACCTTGCGGCTTCTCAGCGCCGGTTTGGGGTTGTGGATGTCCTTCATGGTGGTGCCGCCCACCACGTTTCCGCAATAGCCGCCGCCGCATTTGTAGAGCTTGACATGCCAGCCATGCTCGGTGCGCCAGACGCCATCGAGCCCTCCACCGGCCAGCGCCGCGCCGGAAAAGACGCTCAGCAGCATGCCGCCCGCCATGGCGGCGCGCATCATCAAACGGTTCATCGTGTGTTTCTCCCTTTTCCGTATCCGCCCGCGCGTCATCATGGGACAAAAGAGGAAGAGAGGCAAATCCGCCCGGGCGCGTCACGGACAGGCGAGCGGTTTCTTCAGCTCCAGACGCGCCAGCCTGCCGGTCAGGGTGAAATTGGTAAAGCGCAGGGTGACGCGATCGATGACGCCGTTTTCATACAATCTGAAAGCCATTTCGTATTCCGGCAGGCCGAAGGACGTCTGGCTCATCAGGCCGTTTTTCATGGCCGGATAATAGGCCAGCGCCACGGGCCAGGCGCGCAGGCTCTTCAGTTTTTCAGGTTTCAAGCGGTTGTCCGGCGCGCCGATGACCGCCGTGACCAGCCGCGCCCGGCCATTCTCGAAGCCTTCATACCCCATGTAGCGAAAGCGCTGTTTGCCCGCCAGCGCCGCCTTGATGAGCGCCTTCGTGGCCTGCTGGGGAAACAGCGTTCCTTCGGGCAGCTCCGTCACCTTCCTGCGCGGCAGGGTAAAGCGCACTTTCACCGCCGCCCGCGCGCCCGCCCCGTCGCGGCTGGCCGTCAGCCGCGTTTCGCTTTCCACCACGCCATTGACGCGCCTTGAGGCCGTGTAGCGGAAGGCGCTTCCATCAGCGGCTTCCCAGCTGGTGTTGCGCGAATCGGAGAGCTTCTCGCCCCGGCGGCGGAAGACGTAATCCACCACCATGCGCGTTTGCGAGCCCCAGCCTTCGCAGCCGCCCTCCAGCGTGCTGACGATCCGCCCATTGGCCGAGACGATGCCCGAGGCGCGCCGGGCGCGCAAAAGCCCGAGGTCATAGACCGCCACATAGGGCGCAAGGCGCGCGTCCCTTGCCCCGTCTCCCGCTCCGGCGGCGGCCGCCGTCTGGCCCGTCAGCAGGACAGGGATGGTCAGGAAAAGGGAAAAAATAGTTTTCATCGGCTCTTGATCCCGGCGGTTCGGCTGGTCAACATGCGGCACGTTCAGGCATTGCAGCATAAGGCGGAAAACCGGCATGGCAAGCCCGCATGACACCAGCGCGTCAAGGCCGCGCATTCTCGTCACCAGAAAGCTGCCCGAAAGGGTGCAGGCGCGGCTGATTCGCGACTATGACGCACGCCTCAACGAAACGGACAGGCAATACGGCGCCGAAGACATCATCTCCGGGGCGAAGGATTGCGGCGGCCTGCTGGTGACGCCCACGGACAGAATCACCGCCGGGCTCATCAAGGCCCTGCCGCAAAGCGTGCGCATCATCGCCACCTTCTCCGTCGGATACGATCATATCGATCTTGAGGCGGCGGCCAGGCGCGGCATCATGGTCACCCACACCCCGGAGGTGCTGACGGACGCCACCGCCGATATCGCCATGCTCCTGCTGCTGGGGGCGGCGCGCGGGGCTCACTGGGGCGAGCGCATGGTGCGCGAAGGCCGCTGGGGCGCATGGGCCCCAACTCATCCGCTGGGGCTGGACGTAACCGGCAGGCGCCTCGGCATTCTCGGCATGGGGCGCATCGGCCAGGCCGTGGCCGCCCGCGCCCGCGCCTTTGGCATGCGCATCCATTATCACAACCGAAAGCGGCTGGCGCGGGAGCTGGAACAGGGCGCGCGCTACCATGAGGATTTCGCCGCCATGCTGCCGCATTGTGATTTTCTCTCCATCAACTGCGCCTCCACGGAGGAAACGCGCGGGCTGATCAACGGGGAAACCATCGCCGCCCTGCCTCCCGGCGCGGTCATCGTCAACACCGCGCGCGGCGACATCGTCGATGATGACGCGCTGATCTCCGCCCTGCGCTCCGGCCATGTGGCCGCCGCCGGGCTGGACGTGTTCAACGGCGAGCCGGACATCGATCCGCGCTACCGCGAGCTTGAGAACGTCTTTCTGCTGCCGCATCTGGGCTCGGCCACGCCGGACACCCGCGAGGCCATGGGCATGCGCGCGGCGGACAATCTGGACGCCTTCTTCGCCGGCCGCCGCCCCGGCGACGCACTGACCTGAAAGGATCGAGACAATGGGAAAAATCGCTGACAGGCTCAAGAAGCTGAACATCGAACTGCCGCAAGCCGCCGCGCCGGTGGCCAACTACGTTGGCTGGGTGCACACGGGCAATCTGATTTTTACCGCCGGGCAGATCCCGCTGAGGGAGGGCAAGCCCGTCTGCACTGGAAAGGCCGGCGCGGATGTCTCCATCGAGGAGGCGGAAGAAGCCGCGCGCCTGTGCGCCATCAACGCCATCGCCCAGGCCGCCGCGGCGCTGGACGGCGATCTGGACCGCATCGTCCGGGTCGTCAAGCTGACGGGTTTCGTCAATGCGAACAATGACTTCACGCAGCATCCCCGAGTGGTGAACGGCGCATCCAATCTCATGGTGGAGGTCTTCGGCGAGGCCGGACGGCATGCCCGCTCGGCGGTTGGCTCCTCCTCCCTGCCGCTGGATGTGACGGTGGAGGTGGAAGCCGTCTTCGAGGTGTCCTGATGCCCCGCGTCGTGCGCAATCCGGACAGGCTGCAATTTCTCGTCCAGCGCCCCTTCGCCCATCGCGGCCTGCATGATGCGGCCAAGGGCGTGATCGAGAACACCGCCCAGGCCTTTTCCGCCGCCATCGCCGCGCGCTGCGCCATCGAGTGCGACATCGTGCTGACGGCGGATGGCGAGGCGGTTGTCTTCCATGACGACAGGCTGGAACGCCTGACCAGAGGCAAAGGCCGGGTGGACGCCCATACCCTGCGCGAGTTGAAGGCCATCCCTTTCCGCCAGCCCGGGGCGAAAGGCTTTCTCACCCTGCCGGAGCTTGCCGCGCTGGTGGATGGGCGCACCCCGCTGCTGGTGGAGATGAAAAGCTGCTGGAACGGCGATACCCGTCTGGCTGAACAGGCCGTGCGCCATTTGCGCGATTACCCGGGCCCCATCGCCCTGATGAGCTTTGATCCCGTGCTGCTGGCCCATGTTGCGCTCATCGCTCCGGAGATGGTGCGCGGGCTGGTGGCCTGCGAATTCACCCATGACTTCTGGCGCGCCCGCATGCCCGCGCCGCTGCGCATCGCCCTGCGGCGCATGGCGCATCTGGACGAAACGCAGCCGGAATTCATCTCCTTCGGCGTGGACAACCTGCCCGCCTGGCAGACCGCCCGTTTCCGCCGCCGGGGGCTGCCGGTGCTGTGCTGGACGGTGCGCGATGCGGCCACGGCCAGCCGGGCGCGCCGCTATGCCGATCAGATCACCTTCGAGAACATCGATCCGGCGCGCCTTGCGCCTTGAGCCGCCGGGCGCGGCGCGCTAGATTTGCCGCGAGCAACAAAACTCAGAGGAGCCGCAGATGGCCGAATACGATCCTGAAAACATCTTCGCCAAGATCATCAGGGGCGAAATCCCAGCCCACAAGGTGTATGAGGATGACAAGACGCTGGCCTTCATGGACATCATGCCGCGCACGGAGGGCCATACCCTGGTCATCCCCAAGGCGGCCTCGCGCAACATGCTGGATATCGGCGAGGATGATCTGTGCGCGCTGATGAAGACCGTGCGCAAGGTGGCCCGCGCGGTGAAGAAGGCCTACGGGGCCGACGGCGTGCTCATTCAGCAGTTCAACGAACCGGCGGCGGGCCAGGTGATCTTTCACACCCACGTGCACATCCTGCCGCGCTTCGAGGGCGTGCCGCTGAAGCCCCATACCGGCGAAATGGCCGACAATGACGCCCTCGCCGCCAGCGCCGAAAAGATCAGGGACGCCCTTGAGGAATAACGTCCGCACCCCTTGACCGCGTTCGCATTACGTGTTCCTGTAATGTTCTCATTGACCGGGAGGACTGTGGAACATGCGTGCGGATGGGCCGTTGCGCTGGCTGTTTCTGGATTTCGACAGCTACTTCGCCGCCGTGGAGCAGCAGGAGCATCCGCGCTGGCGGGGCAGGCCCGTGGTGGTCGTGCCGCTGGAGAACACCGCCGCCACCGGGGCCATCGCCGCCTCATACGAGGCCAAGGCCCTGGGCGTGCGCCGCGGCATGATGCTGGATGAAATCCGCCGCGTCTGTCCCGGCGTTCATGTCTCCCCGGCGCGTCATGAGATCTACGTGGCCTGGCATCACCGGCTGGTGGGCGAAATCGAGCGCCATGCGCCCATTGACCTGATCCATTCCATCGACGAGCTCTCCATCCGCCTTGGCCGCTCGCAGCGGCGGCCGGACGCCGCCATCGCCCTGGCGCGCGGCATGAAGAGCGGCATCGCGCGCAACGTGGGCGCCTGCCTGACATGCTCCATCGGCATCGCCCCCTCGCGCCTGCTGGCCAAGCTGGCCGCCGAGATGGACAAGCCGGACGGACTGCGCGTGCTCGCCGCGCGTGATTTGCCGGAGAGGATCGCCCATCTGCCGCTGGAGGACATTCCCGGAATCTCCAGCGGCGTCTCGCGCCGTCTGGCCCGCGCCGGGGTGCGCGGCGTGCCGGGGCTGTGGAAGCTCGCCCCCCGTCAGGCGCGCGCCATATGGGGCTCGGTGACGGGCGAGCGCTTCATCCGCGCCCTGCATGGCGAGGACGCCGATCCCCCGCCGCCCGGCCCGCCGAAGAGCTTCGGCCACGGCCGGGTGCTCGATCCGGCCAGCCGCGCGCCGGCCAACGCCTGGCCGGTGGCCTGCGCCCTGCTGCTCAAGGCCGCCGCCCGCCTGCGCCGGGCGGAGATGGCCGCCGGGGGCTTGAGTCTGGCGGTGCGCTGGCTGCGCTCGCCGGAAGGGCCGTGCAGGGCGGGGCGCGATCCGCGCATGCCGGGCGCGGACGATGCGGGCTGGCGCGTCCGCTTTTCCGCCAGCACGGACAGCTTCGTCTTTCTGCGCCATCTGGAGCGCCTGTGGGCGCAATGCGAGCGCGCCGCCCGCCGCCGCCGCGACCCGCGCCTGCGCAACGTCCATGTGCATCTGCATCATCTGCAGCCGCAAGGCGCGCGCCAGCTCGATCTCTTCGCCGGTACGGAGCTGAAATGGCGCGAGCGCGAGCGCCTGTGGGCCGAAATCGACCGCCTCAACCGCCGCTTCGGCGCTCGCGCCGTGGAGCCCGCCGGGCTGAAACATCTGGATCTGAAATACCTCGGCGCAAAAATCGCCTTCGGCCGCATTCCGCAAGAGGGGGACTTCTGAAGGCGGAAATCCGCCCGCCGTTCATCCGGCGGGGGGCGGGGAGGCCCAGATGAGGATGCCGAAGACGATGACGCAGGCGGTGAGCCACAGGGCGAGGAACATATAGAGGCGTATCTGCCGCCGCCGCGTGTCCCCGCCATAGGCGCCGGACA
>JALUFY010000261.1 GCA_027051995.1 Hyphomicrobiales bacterium | reverse complement strand
CCGCCTCGGCTATCGACAGCAGTTCCAGCTTGTTGGCGCTGATTGCATTCGTCATCTCGAATAATCTCCAGTAGGTTCGTCCGTCCGTTTCGCCGCGGGCCTCCTGGGGCCCGCCGATTCTTGTTCAACCTTTTCCGGCTTCAGCCTCATCGGCTTCTTCGCCGCTTGCGGGCGCGTCCATCGCCGCGCCGTCGGAAACCTGCCCCGGCCGGGCGCTCGCGGCGGCTCGCGCCAGCAGGTCATCCGTCATCACCAGCCGGGCCTGGGCGATGTCATCGAAGTCCAGCCCCACCAGCACGTCCGGCTGGCCCTTTTCGCCATCGGCCTTTTCGGCGGGCAGATACAGGCGCACCTCGTTGCTCGCCTCGTCATAGCCCTCCAGCACGCCGCGAAAGCGCCGCCTGCCGCCGATGGGCGTCATCATCTCGATCTTGGCCACATGGCCCGCCCAGGTCTCGAAATCCTCCGGGCGCACCAGCGGGCGCGCCACGCCGGGCGAGGAAACCTCCAGATTGTAGGCCCCCGCCACCGGGTCTTCCACGTCCAGAAGCGGCGAAAGCGCCCGCGAGATGGCCACGCAGTCATCAATGGTCAGCGTGCCGTCCGGCCGCTCCGCCATGACCTGCAAGTCCTTGCCTGCCATGCGCGCGCGCACCAGGCGGAAACCCATGTCCTCAAGCAGCGGCGCGGCGATGCGCGCCACTCTCAGGGCCGGGCCCGTCTCTCTCGCGATGCGTTTGTCCGTCATGTCTTTCGCCGTCCGCTCATGGCCGGGCCATGCAAAAAGGCGGGCCCCCGGAGGAACCCACCCTCAATCCTGCCTTCATCACCCGAAGGCCATATGAGAATGTGTCTTGGCCTCTATATAATGCCAAGCCCGGCCGGGATCAAGCCGCAAGTTTTCCACAAGCGTTCCGCGCGCCCCCGCGCGTCTTTCGCGCAACCGCCTGCCTCATGCTTGCAAATTGCCGCGATTGGGGGCAATGTTGCCGCCCCGGCGTGCCATCGCGCCCACCGGGCGAGGGTTTTGCGCATCTGAAAACGGTATCACTGAGCGGGGTTGTCAAGGCCATGCGGGTCACGGTTGAACGGAACGATTTTCTCAAGGCGCTGGGACACGTGCAAAGTGTCGTCGAGCGGCGCAATACCGTGCCCATCCTCTCCAACGTGCTGGTGCAGGCAAAAGACGGCGTTCTGCGCCTGACGGCCACCGATCTGGACATGGAGGTGGTCGAGACCGCCCGCAAGGCCAATATCGCCGAGGACGGCGCGGCCACCGCCCCGGCGCATCTTTTGCACGACATCGTGCGCAAGCTGCCCGATGGCGCCGAACTGCGCCTGGAGCAGCCCGACGAGGGCCGCCTGGCCATCATCACCGGCCGCTCGCGCTTCATGCTGCCGGCCCTGCCGCCGCAGGACTTCCCCGACATGAAGGCCGGCGAAATGACGCACGAATTCGCCATTTCCCCGGATGACCTGAAATTCCTCATCGAGCGCACCCGCTTCGCCATCTCCACCGAGGAAACCCGCTATTATCTCAACGGCATCTATTTCCATCACGTGGAGGAGGGCAATCTGCTGCGCGCCGTGGCCACCGACGGCCACCGCCTGGCGCGCGCCGAGACGGAGGCGCCGGCCGGCTGCGAGGGCATGCCCGGCATCATCGTGCCGCGCAAGACGGTGCTGGAGCTGGTCAAGCTCATCGACGCCGCCGAGGATGATATCGGCGTGGCCATGTCGGATAGCAAGATCCGCTTCTCCATCGACGGCGTGGTGCTCACATCCAAGCTCATCGACGGCAATTTCCCCGACTACGAGCGCGTCATCCCCACCGCCAACGACAAGCGCCTGGAGGTGGATACCCGCCTCTTCGCCCAGGCGGTGGACCGCGTCTCCACCGTTTCGTCGGAAAAGGGCCGCGCCGTCAAGCTGGCCATCTCCGAAGACCGCCTGGTGCTTTCGGTCAACAACCCCGAGGCCGGATCGGCGGAGGAAGAGCTCGCCTGCTCCTATGAGGCCGAACCGGTGGAAATCGGTTTCAACGCCCGCTACCTGCTGGACATCACCGGGCAGTTCGAGGGCGACACGACGCTGTTCCTGCTCAACGACGGCGGCTCGCCCACCATCATGCGCGACGCGGGCGGCGAACGCGCCATCTACGTGCTCATGCCGATGCGCGTTTAGCCTTTTCAGCCCCGCCCGCGCCTGCTAAGACCTGCGCGGAATGATCACAAGCGAGACGAGGCGGCCATGACCACATTGAAGCTGGCTGTTGCCGGGGCGGCGGGGCGCATGGGCCGCGCCATCACGCATGTCATCATGAACACCCCCGGCGCGGAGGTTGCCGGCGGGCTGGAGCCCAAGGGCTCACCCTTCATCGGCAAGGACATGGGCGTGCTGGCCGGCGGCGGCGAAACCGGCGTCTGCGTCAGCGACGATCCCCTGCAACTGTTCACCCGCATCGACGGGGTCATAGATTTCACCACTCCGGAAACCTCCGTCTATCTGGCCGAGCTGGCCGCCCAGGCGCGCATCATCCATGTCGTTGGCACCACAGGTTTCTCGCCCGGTCAGGAAAAGGCCTTCGAGGCCGCCGCCCGCCATGCGCGCATCGTCAAGGCGGGCAACATGAGCCTCGGCGTCAACCTGCTGGTGGCCCTGACGCGCAAGGTGGCCGCCCTGCTGGGCGAGGATTTCGACATCGAGGTGCTGGAGATGCACCACAAGCACAAGGTGGACGCCCCCTCCGGCACCGCCCTGATGCTCGGCAAGGCCGCCGCGCAGGGGCGCGAAACCGCTCTGGAGGACGCCGCCGTCTATTGCCGCGAGGGCCACACCGGCCCGCGCCCGGACGGCGCCATAGGCTTCGCCACTCTGCGCGGCGGCTCCGTCGTCGGCGATCACACGGTGATCTTCGCCGGGCCGGACGAGCGCGTCGAGCTGACCCACCGCGCCCAGTCGCGCGAAATCTTCGCCCGCGGCGCGGTGCGCGCCGCCCTGTGGGCGAAGGACAGACCGTCCGGATTGTATTCCATGACCGATGTCCTCGGTCTGGACAGCATGTAGGGAAACTTATCAGATGACAGGCACGCTGGTTCTGGTGCGTCACGGCCAGAGCGAATGGAACAAAAAGAACCTTTTCACCGGCTGGGCCGACGTGGGGCTGACGGAGCAGGGCGTGACGGAAGCCCACAAGGCCGCTGCTCTGCTGAAGGAAAAGGGGCTGAAATTCGACGAGGCTTTCACCTCCGGCCTGCAACGCGCCCGGAAGACGCTGTCCATCATTCTTCAGGACATGGGCCAGACGGACATCCCCGTCAGCCGCGACAAGGCGCTCAACGAGCGCGATTATGGCGATCTCGTCGGCCTCAACAAGGACGACGCGCGCAGGAAATGGGGCGAGGAACAGGTGCACATCTGGCGGCGCTCCTATGACGTGCCGCCGCCCGGCGGCGAAAGCCTCAAGATGACGGCGGAGCGCACCATCCCCTACTTCAGGAAGGAAATCCTGCCGCGCGTGGAAAAGGGCGAAACCGTCCTCGTCTCGGCCCACGGCAATTCCCTGCGCTCCATCATCATGTGGCTGGAAAAGCTGACCCCCGAACAGGTGGTCAAGCTGGAGCTGGCCACCGGCGTGCCCATCGTCTACCGCATCGGCCAGGGCGGCGAGGTGCTCTCCAAGGAGGTGCTGGAGCATGGCGCGGGCGATGACGGCTGGACGACCACCTTTCCGGAAAAATGACCGGCCCGGCCATAGGCATAACCCGCACGGAAAACGGCGCCGGCCTGGCCCTGCCGTCTTATGAAAGCGCCGGCGCGGCGGGCATGGATCTGCGCGCCGCCATCGCCGGGGACGCACCGCTCGTTCTCGCCCCGGGCGCGCGCGCCCTTGTTCCGGCCGGCATCCGCATCGCCCTGCCGGAAGGCTACGAGGCCCAGGTGCGCCCGCGTTCCGGGCTGGCCCTCAAGCATGGCGTCACCTGCCTGAACGCGCCGGGCACCATAGACGCCGACTATCGCGGCGAGATCGGCGTCATCGTGATCAATCACGGCGAAGCGCCCTTCACCATCACGCGCGGCATGCGCATCGCCCAGCTCGTCATCGCCCCGGTGACGAGATGCCGCTGGCGGGAAACGGACGCGCTGGACAACACCGGGCGCGGCCAGGGCGGCTTCGGCTCTTCCGGCCTGTAGAACAGCGCCTCTTGCAATCCGCCACATGCCTTACGACATGACAGGCTGGATATTCATTTTTCGGGAACGGATCACATGACCAGCAGCAATGACGCCAGCCGCCCGGCGCGCGCCGAAATGGGCGATGACATCGCCGTCGCCTTCACCGTGGACGCATTGAACGTGCGCGGGCGCATCGTGCGCCTGGGAAAGGCCGTGGATACGGCCATCCGCCAGCACGCATACCCCGCGCCCGTCTCGCGCCTGCTCGGCGAGGTCATGGCGCTGGCCGCGTTGCTCGGCGCGTCGCTGAAGTTTGACGGCAAGCTCATCGTGCAGGCCGAAACGGACGGCCCCATCTCCATGCTGGTCGCCGATTTCACCACGCCGGGGTTCATTCGCGGCCTGGCGCGTTTTGACGAGGCGGCGCTCGCCGCCCTTTCGGACAAGGACGCCCGCGACGCCGGGAAACTGCTTGGCAAGGGTCATCTGGCCTTCACCATCGATCAGGGCAAGGAGACCGAGCGCTATCAGGGCGTCGTCGCCTTCACCGGCTCACTGGCCAATGCGGCGCAGGAATATTTCGAAAAATCCGAACAGATTCCCACCCTGGTCAAACTGGCCGCCGGGCAGCTCAGCGGCGCGGATGGCGAATACTGGCGCGCCGGGGCGGCCATGATCCAGCATCTGCCTCCGGCCTCCGGAGAGGCTGCGGCGGGGGATGAAGACGACTGGCCGCGCGCCTCGGCCCTGTTCGACACGCTGGAGGATCACGAACTGCTCGATCCGGGCCTGTCTCCGGAGCGGCTGCTCTTCCGGCTGTTCCATGAAGACGGCGTGCGCGTCTTTGATCCGCTGCCCATCACATGGCGCTGCAGCTGCTCGCGCGAGGGCCTGCTGGCCACCCTGCGCAATTTCTCAAGGGAAGACCGCGCCCACATGGTCAGGGATGGAAAGATCACCGCCCGCTGCCAGTTCTGCTCGCGCGAATACGTCTTTTCGCCCGAAGAACTGGAAGCGAAGGCGGAGGAAGATTAAGACCCGGAGCCTTTCCCCCTGCCGTCCCCGCCGCGCGGCATGAGCAGCTTTTTGGTCACGCGGCGGGTGATGAAGCGCGGCGAATAGCGCCCGTTCAGCGCCAGAAGTGTGTTCAGGATGCCGGGCACGATGACCGTCCGGCCCTCCTTGAAGCCCTGCCACCCGGCCCAGGCGGAGACATCCGGTTTGGCCGCCGGCATGAAGCGCGCCATCCAGGAGCGCCCCATGCCCGAGCGGTCCTGAAAGCCGGTGCGCACCATGCCGGGGCAGAAGGCGCTGATGGTCAGCCCCGTTCCGGCCATCTCCTCGGCCAGCGATTCGGTGAACGACAGCAGATAGGCTTTGGTGGCGAAATAGACCGCCATGCCCGGCCCCGGCATGAATCCGGCCAGCGAGGCCACGTTGAGCACGCCCCCCCTGCCGCGCGCCCGCATGGCCGGCAGAAAGCGCAAACTCAGGTCCGTGGCGGTGCGCGCGTTGACGTCCAGCATGGAAAGCTGCTCGTCCAGCGGCAAAGAGGCGGCCTCTCCGGCCAGCCCGAAGCCTGCGTTGTTGATCACCACATCGGGCGAGAAGCCGCGCTTGTCCAGCGCCGCCGCCAGCCGCCCCCCGGCGTCGCGCATGCTCAGATCCACCGCCACCGGGTGCGCCTCGATCTGGTGCTTGGCGCGCAGCACGCCGGCCACCCGGTGCAACTCCCCGTCATTGCGCGCCGCCAGCGCCAGCTCCCAGCCCTCATCCGCGAGAATGCGCGCGAAGGCCTCGCCGATGCCGCCGGACGCGCCGGTGATCAGCGCCCGGCGCGGCCCCTTGCTCTCCCAGATGGCGTTCATGGATGATCCTTCGTCAATGTGCCCCTGCCCTCTTCTAGCCTGAAATCCGCCCTTCTGTCACCCGTGCGGCAATCTGGCCCGTTTGCAATTTGGCAACCATGCCAGCGCCATGCCGGGCGGCGGCAAGACAGCGTTAATGACTTGCCGCCAGAATGGTTAAAAGTTGAAGTGTCAGTATGATCTTGCGTCAGGAAACAACACCGCCATGAATAGCAACTGGGAAGCCTTCGAAACCGAAATAGACGGTGCCCCCGCCTGGATCCTGTTCAACGCGGGCGCCGCCCGCGAACTGCGCCAGCTGGATCTGCCCAATCTTCTGCGCGTTCAGGCCGATTACGAAATGACGCCGGATGGCCTGCCCTCGGCGGAAGACGAAGACCGCCTGCAAGCGCTGGAAAGCGAGCTGGAGGACTGGATCAAGGCGCTCGATGGCCGCTATGTGGGCCAGGTCACGGCCAACGGCCTGCGCACCATGTTCTTCCATGTCTCCTGCGGCCGCGAGGAGGCGCAAAACCTCATCCGCCGCATCGCCCTGCGCATGGATATTCCGCTGGGCATGAAAATGCAGGCCGATCCCGCCTACGAGGTCTATTTCGGCCAGCTCCTGCCCACGGCGGACGAGCGGCGCAGAATGCGCGACATGACGGCCATCGCCGCCCTCGGCGCCGCCGGGGATGATTTGAACGAGCCCCGGCCCATCGAACACGCCGCCTGCTTCGCCAACCGGCATCAGGCCATCGCCTTCGCCAACTGGGCGCGCAAGAACCGCTATATCGTCGATGGCATCCGCTCGCCTGGCGAACATCAGCCGCACTTCGTCCTGCAATTCCACAAGCGGACGCCGCCGCTGCCGGAGATCATCAACGCCGACACCGCCGCCATCAGCCACATGGCCGGCCAGCTCGGCGGCTCCTATGAAGGCTGGCATGCCGAGCCGCGCGTGGCCAAAGCCGGCTGAGAGGCGAACCGGACGGGTGCGGAAGGGACGACTCAGGCGCGGGGTTTGACGAGGCCGCGGTTGATGAGGGTTTCGGCGATCTGGACGGTGTTGAGCGCGGCGCCCTTGCGCAGGTTGTCGGAAACCACCCACAGATCAAGGCCGGAATCGAGCGTGCTGTCCTGACGGATGCGCGAAACGAAAGTGGCGAAATCGCCAGCCGCCTCCACGGGAGTGACGTAGCCGCCGTCCTCGCGCTTGTCCACCACCAGCACGCCGGGGGCTTCGCGCAGGATGTCGCGGGCCTCGTTCTCGTCCACGTCCTTTTCGAACTCGATGTTGACCGCCTCGCCGTGGCTGATGAAGACCGGCACGCGCACGGCGGTGGCCGTCACCTTGATCTTCGGATCGAGGATCTTCTTGGTCTCGGCGTTGAGCTTCCACTCTTCCTTGGTGTAGCCGTCATCCATGAAAACGTCGATGTGGGGGATGACGTTGAAGGCGATCTGCTTGGTGAACTTCTCCGGCGGCTTCATGTCGTTCATGAAGATCGACTTGGTCTGATCCCACAGCTCGTCCATGGCCGCCTTGCCGGCGCCGGAAACCGACTGATAGGTGGAGACGACGATGCGCCGGATGCCGTATCTGTCATGCAGCGGCTTGAGAACGACGACCAGCTGGGCGGTGGAGCAGTTGGGATTGGCGATGATGTTGCCGCAATCCCCGGACTTGATCCAGTTCTCCAGCACGGCGGCGTTGACCTCCGGCACCACCAGCGGCACGGTGGGGTCGTAGCGCCAGCAGGAGGAGTTGTCGATGACGATGGCGCCCGTCTTGCCGATCTTCGGGCTCCATTCCTTCGACACGGACGAGCCCGCCGACATGAGGCAGAAATCCACCCTGGAGAAATCGAACTGCTCAAGGTCGTGGCACTTGAGGATGCGATCGCCGTAGCTGACCTCCTTGCCGAGCGAGCGGCGCGAGGCAATGGCGTAAACCTCGTCCGCGGGGAATTTGCGCTCATCGAGAATGTTGAGCATTTCACGCCCGACATTGCCCGTCGCGCCGACGACTGCGACCTTGTAACCCATGATGTTGTGCTCCTGAAATCCTGTTTCCCGCCGCTCCCGGGCGGATTGCCCGCCGCCACCGGCCGTGATGGTTCGCTCCGGCCTCTCCCCGGCGGGAGAAAGGCCCGGGGGGAGGGATCAGGCCGTAGTGGCCGTTTTCCTGGTGGTGACGGTGGTTTTCCGCCGCGCGGGCGCGCGCAGTGTGGCGGCGGCGCGGCCGGCCGCCTGGCGTTTGATCATATGTCCGCCGCTTGCGCGCATGATGCGTTCCGCGTTCCCGCGTTGTTGAAACCCGCGCGGTTCTTACATGCGCGGGACTGTTTCGTCAATGCAATGATGCGCGCGCCGTGCGGGTTTTGCTTGCGCTTGTGCCCATTTTGCCGCACCCTTGGCAATTGAGGAATCAACAACCGGGGCGTCCGGCGCATTCCGCCGCCGGAGATTTGCACATTCATGTTTGACTGGCTGTTCACCATCGAGGGCTGGATAAGCCTTGCGACGCTCGTTCTTCTGGAAATCGTCCTGGGGATCGACAATCTGGTTTTTCTCGCCATCGCCTCGCGCAAGCTGCCCTGCGAACAGCGTCCTAAGGCGCAGCGCATCGGCCTTCTCGGGGCGCTTGTGCTGCGCATCATTCTGCTCTCGGTGCTGGTGTGGCTGACGAAACTGACCACGCCCATTTTCACCATATCCGGCTTCGCCTTTTCCTGGCGCGATCTGATCCTGCTGTCCGGGGGGCTTTATCTGCTGTGGAAGGCGACCATGGAAATCCATGAGGAGGCCGAGGGCGGAATGGAAGGCCCGCAAGAGGCCACGGCGGGCACATTCGCCGGCGTGGTTTTCATGATCATGGTGCTCGATCTGGTCTTCGCCCTGGATTCCATCGTCACGGCGGTGGCCATGACGCAGTTCCTGCCCGTCATGATCCTGGCCAACGCCATCGCCATCATCGTCATGATGGCCTTCGCCAAACCTGTGAGCGAATTCATCGAGCGGCACATCACCATCAAGATGCTGGCGCTGGCCTTCATCCTGCTGGTGGGGGCGGTGCTGGTGGCCGACGGGCTGCATTTCCACATTCCGCGCGGCTATGTCTATTTCGCCATCCTGTTCTCGCTCTTCGTCGAGGGGATCAACTCCTGGGTGCGGGTGCGCGGAAAGGCCCGCGCCAGTGACGGTGACGGCGGGCGAAGCTGATTGCCAGCGGCGCGGGGGCGCACTATATTGGCCGCCCGGATCACACAAGGCATACGGAGCCGTGCGGCCATGAACGAACAGGCGGCCATCGCATTTCGCAAGATGAACGGGCTGGGCAATGATTTCGTCGTGCTCGACGCGCGCGCCCGCGCCCTGCCGGTGAACGCGGAGATCGCGCGCGCCATCGGCGACCGGGAGAAAGGCGTCGGCTGTGATCAGATCATCGTCATGCGGCCGGTGAACACGGCCAATGTGTTCATGGAGATCTGGAACCGCGACGGATCGCAGGTGAACGCTTGCGGCAACGCCACGCGCTGCGTGGCCGACATCATCATGAAGGAGACGGGCAAGGATCACGCGACCATCCAGACGCAGGCCGGGCTGCTGCTGGCGCAGCGCAACGCGCAGGGGCTGATCGAGGCGGACATGGGCGCGCCGAAATTTGGCTGGCAAGACATTCCGCTGGCCGAGGAATTCCGCGACACGCGCGGCATCGAACTTCAGGTGGGGCCGATCGACAATCCGGTGCTGCATACGCCGTCGGTGGTCAACGTGGGCAATCCGCACGCCATCTTCTGGGTGGACGATCTGGAGGTGACCGATCTTGCGCGCACCGGGCCGCTTCTGGAGAATCATCCGGTCTTTCCCGAAGGGGCCAATATATCGCTGTGCAAGGTGGAAGGCCCCGCCCATCTGCGGCTGAAGGTCTGGGAGCGCGGGGCGGGGCTGACGAAAGCCTGCGGCACCGCCGCCTGCGCCGCCGCCGTGTGCGCGGCGCGCAAGAAGCTGACGGGGCGCAAGGCGCGCGTCAGCCTGCCCGGCGGCGATCTGTTCATCACCTGGCGGGAGGGGGATGATCACATTCTCATGGCCGGGCCGGTGGAATACGAGTTCGAGGGCGAACTGCCGGCGGAGCTTTTCAGCCGCCCGGCCGCCCGGGGCGCTTCATGAAGGAACCGGACATCATCACATTCGGCTGCCGCCTGAACGCCTTCGAATCGGAGGTCATCCGGCGCGAGGCGGGCCGCGCCGGGCTGGGGGACGCGGTGATCGTCAACACCTGCGCAGTGACGGCGGAGGCCCAGCGGCAGGCCCGCCAGGCCATCCGCAAGGCGCGCCGGGAGCATCCGGACGCGCCGCTGGTGGTGACCGGCTGCGCGGCGCAGACCGAGGCGGAGGCCTTCGCGCGCATGGACGAAACCGATGCCGTGCTGGGCAATACCGAGAAACTGCGGGCGGAAAGCTGGCGGGCGCTGGCCGGGCTGAGGCGCGGGGCGGAGGACAAGCCGGTGCTGGTTTCGGATATCATGAAGGAGACGAAGCTTGCGCCA
>JALUFY010000260.1:1218-3069 GCA_027051995.1 Hyphomicrobiales bacterium | reverse complement strand
CCTCGGCGGGCGCGCAGCCCAGATGCGCCACGGCGTTGGCGAAACGCGCCCCGTCCATGTGCACGCCCATCCCCGCCTCGTGCGCCAGACCGCTCAACGCCGCCACTTCCTCCGGCGTATAGACCTGCCCGTATTCCGTAGCGTTGGTGATGGACAGTGCGGCCGGTTTGACCTGATGCTCGCCATGCACGAACCCGGCCAGCCGCGCGGCAAGCTGCTCCGGCGCGATCTTGCCGCCATTGCCCGGCAGCGGGATGATCTTCGCCCCGCCGGTGAACAGCTCCGGCGCGCCGCACTCATCGGTGTTCACATGCGCCTCCTCGTGCGCCAGAACGCCCCCGTATGGCGGCGTCATGGCCGAAAGCGCCAGCGCGTTGGCCGCCGTCCCCGTGGCCACGAAAAAGACTTCCGCCTGTGTTTCGAAGAGCGCCCGCAGGGCCGCCTCCGCTTTCTCCGTCCAGGTGTCATACCCGTATGGCATGGCCGCCCCGGCGTTGGCCGCCGCCAGGGCCTCCATGATGGCCGGATGCACGGCGCTGATATTGTCGCTGGCGAAGTTCATGACGGGAACCCTCCTTGTTGCGGCGCACGAGTCCGCCGCGACGGTAGCACCACCCGGAACCATGCGCCACACTTGAAAGGAGCGAATCCGCGCGCCGGGTTGCCTCGCCGGGGCTTTTCTGGCATAAGCAAAATGGGACAGGATGACTGTCCTAATTTGGCGCAAGGGATTCCGGCCGGTTTTTCCACCATGAATGACCCGGCCCGTCGTCCGCCAGGGGCTTGCGCCAGCGGCCGCCGCGCGGCCGGCCCGTCACGGGCACGACGCGGGAGGCGGAGCCGCGACGCCTTTCATGCCTTCATGGGCAGCACCGTCCAGCAAGGGCCGCGCCGGTTGAACATGGCGGCGGCGCGGGGACGAAACGCCGCCTTGCGGGCCCGGACTGTTTGAACAGAGAACGAACGCTTTAGGAAAGACACATGCATCAGGACACCACCGGCAATTCCGCGAGATGCTCCCGGACTGGCGCGCCCGGCCCCGCCGGTCTTTACGATCCCGCCAATGAGCATGACAACTGCGGCATTGGCATGATCTGCCGGATCACCAATGAAAAGGATCACGGCATTGTCGAAAAGGGCCTGCGCATTCTGGCCAATCTGGAGCATCGCGGCGCCGTCGGCGCCGATCCGGAGGCCGGCGACGGCTGCGGCATCCTCACCCAGATGCCGCACGAATTCTTCGCCGCCGAGGCCGAAAAGTCCGGCTTCTCCCTGCCCGCCGAGGGCGAATATGGCGCGGGCTTCCTGTTCATGCCGCGCGACGACGAAAAGCGCGCCGCGGTGAAGAAGATCTGGGAAGAAACCCTCGCCGAAGAGGGCCTGACGCTGATCGGCTGGCGCGACGTGCCGGTGGATTCCTCCGTGCTTGGCCCCTCCGTGCGCCCCGGCGAGCCCGTCATGCGCCAGATCTTCATCGGCAAGGGCCCGGATCTTGCCGGTCAGGACGCCTTCGAGCGCAAGCTTTACGTGGCCCGCAAGGTGGTTTCCAACAAGGTCAAGGAAGCGCTCGATCTGAGCATGGAGGAGTATTACCCGGCTTCCGTCTCCTCGCGCACCATCGTTTACAAGGCCCTGGTGCTCCCCGAGCGCCTGCCGCTTTATTACCCCGATCTGGCCGACGAGCGCTTCGTCTCGGCCCTGGCCCTGGTGCATCAGCGATTCTCCACCAACACCTTCCCCTCCTTCCCGCTGGCCCATCCCTACCGCATGATCTGCCACAACGGCGAGATCAACACCCTGCGCGGCAACGTCAACTGGATGGCCGCCCGCAAGGAGGCCATGAGGTCGGAC
>JALUFY010000260.1:0-1208 GCA_027051995.1 Hyphomicrobiales bacterium | reverse complement strand
ACGACCTGAAAAAGCTCTGGCCCATTCATTATGAAGGCCAGTCGGATTCGGCCTGCTTCGACAACGCCCTGGAGCTGCTCTATTTCGGCGGCTACTCGCTGCCCCACGCCATGATGCTGATGATCCCCGAGGCCTGGGCCGGCAATCCGCTGATGGACGAGGAGCGCCGCGCCTTCTACGAATACCACGCCGCCCTCATGGAGCCTTGGGACGGCCCGGCGGCGGTGGCCTTCACCGACGGCCGCATGATCGGCGCCACGCTCGACCGCAACGGCCTGCGCCCGGCGCGCTATCTGGTCACCTCCGACGATTATCTCATCCTGGCCTCCGAAGCCGGCGTGCTGGATGTGCCGGAAGAGAAGATCGTGCAAAAGTGGCGGCTTCAGCCGGGCAGGATGCTGCTCGTCGATCTCGAGCAGGGCCGCCTCATCCCCGACGAGGAGATCAAGCACCAGCTGGCCTCCGCGCGCCCCTATGACAGGCTGCTGGAGGAAGGCCAGTTCAAGCTCAAGGAGCTGCCCGGCGTGGGCCGCTCCGCGCCGCATACCGATGTTTCGCTGCTCGACCGCCAGCAGGCCTTCGGCTACACCCAGGAAGACCTCAAGGTGCTGATGAGCCCCATGGCCCAGACCGGCCAGGAGGGCATAGGCTCCATGGGCTCCGACACGCCGCTGCCGCCGCTCTCGGAGCGCCCGCGCCTGCTGCCGGACTACTTCCAGCAGCTCTTCGCCCAGGTGACCAATCCGCCCATCGACCCGATCCGCGAGGAATCGGTCATGAGCCTCATTTCCTTCATCGGCCCGCGCCCCAACCTGCTGGGCCTGAAGGAAACCTCCGCCCTGAAGCGGCTGGAAGTCTCCCAGCCCGTCATCTCCAACAAGGGCCTGGAGAAGATCCGCGCCATCGGCGACATTTCCGACAACCAGTTCCGCACCATCACGCTGGACATCACCTATAACACCCGCCACGGCGCGGATTACATGGGCGAGGCCATCGAAATACTGCGCCGGAAGGCCGAAAAGGCGGTGCGCGACGGCTACAACATCATCATTCTCTCCGACCGCCTCACCGGCCCCGAAAGGCTGCCCATCCCGGCGCTGCTGGCCACCTCGGCGGTGCATCATCACCTGATCCGCGCGGGCCTTCGCACATCCGTCGGCCTGGTGGTGGAAACCGGCGAGGCCCGCGCGGATCAGGTGATGATGCAC
>JALUFY010000259.1 GCA_027051995.1 Hyphomicrobiales bacterium | reverse complement strand
GGGCAGCGCGGCGCCGGGAAGCGCCCGCGCGGCCCGCCGCGCGCGGCGGCCGTCATGAAAAACTTGCGCCGGAGCCCGCGCGGGGGTATCCGGTGCGCTTGCGGACATTCACCACCCGGCGAGGAACAAGACCATGACAGCTCCCAGGCCCTGCCCCGGCATTCTGGACATCGCGCCCTACATCCCGGGGCGCGCCGAAGCGGAGTCGGACGGGCCCGTCTACAAGCTTTCGTCGAACGAATCCCCCCTCGGCGCGAGCCCCAGGGCGAAGGAGGCCTTCCGCCATGTCGCGGACAATCTGGAGTATTATCCAGACGGCTCCGCCTGGGAGCTGCGCGACGCCCTGGCCGGGCTGCATGGCCTGAACCCGGACAGGATCATTTGCGGCAATGGCTCCGACGAGCTGCTGGAGCTGCTCGCCCACGCCTATCTGGCGCCCGGCGACGAGGCCATCTATTCGCAATACGGCTTTCTGGTCTATCCCATCGCCATCAAGTCCAATGGCGCGGCCCCGGTCATCGCGCCGGAAAAGAACCTGACGGCGGACGTGGACGCCATTCTGGAGCGCGCCGGCGAACGCACGAAGATCGTCTTTCTGGCCAATCCGAACAACCCGACGGGCACCTATCTGCCCTTTGACGAGGTCAAGCGCCTGCATGCGGGATTGCCCGAAACCTGCCTTCTGGTGCTCGACGCCGCCTATGCCGAATACGTGCGCCGCAACGACTACGAGGCCGGCATCGAGCTGGTCTCGGGGGCCGAGAACGTGGTCATGACCCGCACCTTCTCCAAGGCCTATGGGCTGGCCGGTCTGCGGCTGGGCTGGCTCTATGGCCCGGAAAACGTCGTTGACGTGCTCAATCGCGTGCGCGGCCCGTTCAATGTCAACGCGGCGGCCATAGCCGCGGGCGTTGCCGCCGTCAAGGACGCGGATTTCCTCCGCCAGGCCGTCGAGCACAATGACAAGTGGCTGCCCTGGCTGAGCGGGGAGATGCAAAAGCTGGGGCTTGAGGTCACGCCTTCCATCGGCAATTTCCTTCTGGTGCATTTCCCCGATGAGGACGGCAAACGCGCCCCGGACGCCGACAAATTCCTCGGCCGGCGCGGCCTCATCCTGCGCGCCATGGGCGCTTACGGCTTTCCCAACGCCCTGCGCGTCTCCGTGGGTACGGAAGAAGCCAACAGGCTGCTCATCAAGGCCCTGGCGGAATTTCTGGAAAAACGATGACCAAAGGCAGCGAAAAACTCCTGTTCGGCAAGATCGCGCTGATCGGCCTGGGGCTCATTGGCTCGTCCCTGTCGCATGTCATCCGCCGCGAGGGTCTGGCGAAGACCATATCCGGCGCATCGCGCGGCAGGGAGACTATCGAGCGCGCCGCTGAACTGGGTCTGGCCGATGAATTGTCCACGGATGCGCGCGAAGCCGTCCGGGACGCCGATCTGGTCTTTCTCAATGTGCCGGTGGGGGTCATGGGCAAGGTGGCGGAACACATCGCCCCGGTGCTGAAACCCGGCGCGATCCTCACCGACGCGGGCTCGGTCAAGTCCGCCGTCATCCGCGATGTTTCGCCTCATGTGCCGGACGGCGTGCATTTCATTCCCGGCCATCCCATCGCCGGCACCGAGCAATCCGGCCCCGACGCCGGTTTCGCCAGCCTGTTCGAGAACCGCTGGTGCATCCTCACGCCGCTGGAGGGCACGGATGAAAAGGCCATCAAGACGCTGGCGGCCTTCTGGCGCGCCGTGGGCTCCAACGTGGACTGCATGGATCCCGCGCATCATGATCTGGTGCTGGGCATTACCTCGCATCTGCCGCATCTCATCGCCTACAACATCGTGGCCACGGCGGCCGATCTGGAGGAAGTGACGGAATCGGAGGTCATCAAGTATTCCGCCGGCGGTTTTCGCGATTTCACCCGTCTGGCGGCCTCCGATCCGGTCATGTGGCGCGATGTCTTCCTGAACAACCGCGAGGCGGTGCTGGAGCTTCTGGGGCGCTTCTCCGAAGACCTCTCGGCCCTGCAAAGGGCCATTCGCTGGGGCGACGGCGACAAGCTCTTCGATCTGTTCACCCGCTCGCGCAAGATCCGCCGCGAGATCATCGAAGCCGGCCAGGACACCGAAGCCCCCAACTTCGGCCGCCGCTGAATTCCCGCTTCCCGCGGAGACAGGGGGGGCGTCATTGCCGAAAAACGGGCCCGGTTCCGGAAGGAGGTGGCATGGCGGTCATTGCCGTGCCCGCGCATGAAAAAACGCGCCCGCGTTTTGGGTGCGCGGGCGCGTCTTTGATGCGATGGGGCGGAGCCGGTCAGGACTTCTTGGCCTTGCTCTTCCTGGGCTTTTTCGGCTTCCTGGGTTTCTTGCTCTTCTTCGCCTTCTTCGCCTTCTTGGGCTTATTGGCCTTTTCTTTCGCCTTGTCCTTGCTCTTGGACTTCGGCTTGGCCTTTTCCCTGGCCGAAGGCTTCTTGCTCCTGGACTTCCTGGCTTTCTTGCCCTTGTCCCCGGAGCTGTCTTTCGCGGCCTTGTCCTTCGCCGTCTTGTCCTTCGCGGACTTGCGCTTTCTGGAGGGCTTCTTCTTCTTGCCCTTGTCCCCGGAGCTGTCCCTGGCGGCCTTGTCTTTCGCCGTCTTGTCCTTGGCGGAGGCCTTCTTGTCCGTATCGCGGGACGTTTTCTTTTTCGTCACCCGTTTCTTGGGCTTGGAGGTTTTCTTTTTGGCCGCGCCCTTGACGCCCTTGGAGCGGCAATAGGAGTCCACCTTGACGCCATCCTTGCGGGTGTAGCCGTCCACGTAAACGCAGTCGTCGCGGCGTTCGCAGGCCGGCTTGCTGGTCAGCTCCTTGCAGATGGTGGTGTTGCGCGCCTGGGCCGCGTGCTGCGCGCCGCCCAGAACCATGAAGATGACGGCCAGGGCCGCCAGTGCCTTTGTCATCAGTCGAATCATGAAACCATCCCTGAGTGCGGGTTGTCACAACCGGTCCGGCTTTTGCCCCCGGATGGGCGCACTATGCCGCCTTGGCCGGTTTCGCGCAAGTCCGTGCGTTTTTTTGACTTGCCCGCGCCGCCCGCGCGCCTATAGTGCGGCGCGGCAAGACTGGTTCAATGCTGAACAGGGAAAGACACCGATCATGGCGAAAAAGGGTTCCATCAAGAAGGTCGTGCTGGCCTATTCGGGCGGGCTGGATACCTCCATCATTCTCAAGTGGCTGCAGGAGACCTACGGCTGCGAGGTCGTCACCTTCACCGCCGATCTGGGCCAGGGCGAGGAGCTGGAGCCGGCCCGCAAGAAGGCAGAAATGCTGGGCATCAAGGACATCTACATCGAAGACCTGCGCGAGGAATTCGTGCGTGACTACGTCTTTCCGATGTTCCGCGCCAACGCCGTTTACGAGGGCGTCTATCTGCTGGGCACCTCCATCGCCCGGCCCCTGATCTCCAAGCGGCTGATCGAGATCGCCCGCGACACGGGGGCGGACGCCATCTGCCACGGGGCGACGGGCAAGGGCAACGATCAGGTGCGCTTCGAGCTTTCCGCCTATGCGCTGAACCCGGACATCAAGGTCATCGCGCCGTGGCGCGAATGGGACTTCAAGAGCCGCACGGATCTGATCGAATTCGCCGAAAAGCACCAGATTCCGGTGCCCAGGGACAAGCGCGGCGAAGCGCCGTTTTCGGTGGACGCCAACCTGCTGCATTCGTCCTCGGAGGGCAAGGTGCTGGAAGATCCCTGGGAGGAGCCCGCGCCTTATGTGTTCCAGCGCACGATCGATCCGCTGGAGGCTCCGGACGAGCCCACATACATCACCATCGATTTCAAGAGGGGCGACGCCATCGCCATTGACGGCGAGCCGATGAGCCCGGCGGTTCTGCTGGCCAGACTCAACGATCTGGCGCGTGACAACGGCATCGGCCGCGTCGATCTGGTGGAGAACCGCTTTGTCGGCATGAAGAGCCGGGGCATCTACGAGACGCCGGGCGGCACCATCCTGCTGGCCGCGCACAGGGCCATGGAGTCGCTGACGCTCGACCGCGAGGCCATGCACCTGAAGGACGAGCTGATGCCGCGCTACGCCAAGCTGATCTACAATGGCTTCTGGTTCGCCCCGGAGCGCGAGATGCTTCAGGCGCTGATCGACAAGAGCCAGGAGAACGTGGAAGGATCGGTGCGGCTGAAGCTCTACAAGGGCAACGTGATCGTCGCCGGGCGCAAGTCGCCCAAGTCGCTCTATGACGAGAACCTCGTCACCTTCGAGGATGACGAAGGCGCCTATGACCAGAAGGACGCCGAGGGCTTCATCAAACTCAACGCCCTGCGGCTGCGGGTGCTCGGCAAGCGCGACGCGCGCGGCTGAGAAGTGGGCGATACGGCAATACGACAGGACAAAGCCCCCGGAGCCTGCGAGGCTTCGGGGGCTTTTTTGTTTCCTGACCGCGCCGGAGACGTTCTCCGGCGGGACGTCCTGCGCGCGTCAGCCCTGGCGGGCCTTGAAGCGCTTCTTGACCTTGTTGATGACGTAGAGGCGGCCCCGGCGGCGCACGACGCGGTTGGCGCGGTCACGCTTGGCCAAGGAGCGGAGCGAATTGCGGATTTTCATGTCAGCCTGCCTGATCCTGGTTCCAAAGAGAAGGGCGCACCTCTTGCGGGGCGCGCGCCTTGGCGTTTCGTCCTGGCCGCCACTCATACTGCCCGGCGGGCGGGCTTGTCAAGGCGGCGGGCGGGATGGCGCGAGGGAGCGCGCGTCAGTCTTCCTTTTTCAGTTCGTTGAGTTTTGAGAAGACCGACTCGGCGTCGGGAATGTTTTCCTCTTCCTGTTGCGGGGCCTTCATGTCATCGAACAGCGGCTTGTCTTCGGTATCCGCTTGAGGCGTGGAATGGGTGAGGCCGCCGCCGATGGTTTCCTCGGCGGGCTTGAGGGTCTCGGCCGCCTCCGGCTCCGGCAGGCCCTGTTTCCTTCGCAGGCGGGCGGCCTTTTCGGCGGCCTTCTTCACCGCCATGTCCAGCTCCATCTGGCTGCACATGCCGAGGGTCACCGGATCGCGCGGCTTGATGTTGGCGGAGTTCCAGTGGGTGCGGGTGCGGATGGCCTCGATGGTCGGCTTGGTGGTGCCCACCAGCTTCATGATCTGGGCGTCGGACAGCTCCGGGTGGTTGCGCAGCAGCCAGGCGATGGCGTCCGGGCGGTCCTGGCGGCGCGACAGGGGGGTGTATTTCGGCCCCTTGCGGGCGCGCGTCAGGGGGATGTCCACCTTCGGCCTGGCCAGCTTGAGGCGGTAGGCGGGGTCCTTTTCGCCCCTGGCGATTTCCTCCGCCGTGAGCTGGCCGGCGGTGACGGGATCGAGGCCCTTGATGCCCTGGGCCACCTCGCCATCGGCGATGCTCTTGACCTCCAGCTCGTGCAGGCCGCAGAAGTCGCCGATCTGCTTGAAGGTCAGGGCGGTGTTGTCTACCAGCCAGACGGCGGTGGCTTTCGGCATGAGCGGTTTTCCGGACATGAATTCTCTCCTTCAGAAAATCCGTGTTTCAGGATTTCTGTCTGCTTTCCAATATGACGGGATTGGCGGCAATATAACCGCCTCCGGCGCGTCTTGCAATGGACTATGATGAAGCGCCGGTCTGGCCCGGGAGCAGGGCGATCTTGCCCCGGTGGGGGCCTTCGAGGCGCGCATGGGCGCGGGCGGCTCCGGCCAGGGGGAATGTGGAATCCATGATAACGCGGATGTCTCCGGCCTCGATGCGCGGCCATATGACGCTCTCCAGCGACCAGGCGATGGCCGCCTTCTCGGCCACCGGGCGGGCGCGCAGGGTGGAGCCGGTCAGCGTCAGGCGCTTGAGCATGACGGGCAGGAAATCCACCTCCACCCTGGAGCCCTTCATGTAGTTGATGTTGACGATGCGCCCGTCACGCGCCGCGATGGCGATGTTCTTGCCGATGTAATCGCCGCCGATGCTGTCGAGGATGACATCCACGCCCTTTTTGCCGAGGATGCCGCGCAGGACTTCGGCGAAATCCTCCTTGCGGTAATTGATGGCGCGCTCCGCGCCCAGTTCCTCGCAAAGGCGGCAGTTCTCCTCCGAACCGGCGGTGGCGAAGACGCGCGCGCCCAGGGCGCGGGCCATCTGGATGGCCGCCGTGCCGATGCCGCCCGCCCCGCCATGCACGAGAAAGGTCTGGCCTGCCTTCAGCCCGCCGCGCTCGAAGACGTTCGTCCAGACGGTGAAGAATGTCTCGGGCAGGCAGGCGGCCTCGCGCATGGACAGGCCCCTGGGCACGGGCAGGCAGTTGGCCGCCGGGGCGGCGCAGTATTGCGCGTATCCGCCGCCGGGCACGAGGGCGCAGACTTCATCTCCTTCGCGCCAGCGCCGCGCGCCGGGGCCCGCCGCCACGACGGTTCCGGCCACTTCCAGGCCGGGGATGTCCGGCGCGCCCTTCGGCGGCGGATAGAGGCCCCTGCGTTGCAGGACATCGGGATAATTGACGCCCGCCGCCGCCACCTCGATGAGCACCTGGCCCCGGCTTGGGCGCGGCGCGGGGACTTGCGCGGGCCTGAGCGCCTCCGGCCCGCCGGGGCGGGCGATGCGGATGGCCGTCATGGATTCGGGAATATCCGTCATGGGGCGATCATAGCATGGAAGGGGCATGGATCATGACGGGAATGCCGTGAGAAAAAGAAATATTCTTGGCAAATCGTACCTTATATGGTACATATCGCCTGTGAATGGTTTGAAGCATTTGCCCGCGCGATTTTTTGAATCAGATGGCGGCAGGATGCCAGTCAGGGAATGGCTGCTTTCATTGTCTCCCGCAGACCGCAAGATCATCGGGGATGACATCAGAACAGCCGAGTTCGGATGGCCTGTCGGAATGCCGCTTTGCCGTCCGATCAAGGGATACAAGGGGCTGTGGGAAATCAGAAGCAGGCTTGATGGCGGGCGTATCGCCAGGGTTTTCTTCTGTGCGTTCGATGGCAGCATGATTTTGCTGCATGGATTTGTAAAGAAGAGCCAGAAAACACCGGAAAAGGAAATCGCCACAGCCATGAAACGCATGAGAGGCTTGAGATGAGTGACGACGCTGAAAAGGGCAGGGCCGGGCAGTTTTTCGAGGATTTTCTCGCCGAGGAAGGTGTGCGGGAAGAGACGACGGAGCGCGCCGTCAAGCGGGTGCTGGCCTTTCAGCTGGCCGCCGAGATGAAGGCGCGGAACATCTCCAAGGCCGAGATGGCCCGGCGCATGGGCACCAGCCGCTCGCAGCTTGACAGGCTGCTTGATCCCGGCAACGGGGCGGTGACGCTGGCCACGCTGGCGCGGGCGGCGAAGGCGGTGGGGCGCTCCTTGCGTCTGGAGCTGCAATAGGGTGGCGGCGGGTGCGCGCCGATGGGGTCAGCCTTCCTTGTGGCGGGCGATGGATTCCATGATGAGCCTTTCGGCCTCTTCATGGCCGCCCCAGCCTTCCATCTTCGACCACTTGCCGTTTTCCAGATCCTTGTAGTGGGTGAAGAAATGCTCGATCTGGCGCAGCTGGATGTCCGGCAGGGCGGAGATGTCGAAGATGTCCTCGTAATGACGGGTGATGTGGGGGGCGGGCACGGCGATGATCTTTTCGTCCATGCCCTTTTCGTCACGCATCCTGAGCACGCCGGCGGGGCGCGCGGCGATGATGCAGCCGGGGATGAGCGGGCGCGAGGAAATCAGGATCACGTCTATCGGGTCGCCGTCGCCGCACAGGGTGTGGGGGATGAAGCCGTAATTGCCCGGATAGCGCATCGGCGTGTAGAGATAGCGATCGACGACGACCGTGCCGGCCTGCTTGTCCATCTCGTATTTGATGGGCTCGCCGCCGATGGGCACCTCGATGACCACATTGACCTCTTTCGGCGGATTGGCCCCGATGCTGATGGCGTCCAGTCTCATGATCCTGTCTCCCGGATATAAATGTTGAATGGCCCGGCCGCGCGAGCCTAGGCGTCCGCGCTGGCGCGTGAGGCGCGCTTGCGCGCGTGAGGATCGAGAATGCGCTTGCGCAGGCGGATGGATTTGGGCGTGACCTCCACCAGTTCGTCGTCGGAAAGGTAGGCCAGGGCCTGCTCCAGGCTCATTTTTATGGGCGGGGTGAGCTGGATGGCGTCGTCCTTGCCGGCGGCGCGGATGTTGGTGAGCTTCTTGCCCTTGAGCACGTTGACCATGAGATCCTGGCCCTTGGCGTGCTCGCCGACGATCATGCCCTCGTAGACCATGTCGCCGGGCGAGATGAACATGGGGCCGCGGTCTTCCAGTTTCCACAGGGCGTAGGCCACGGCCCTGCCCGTGGCGTTGGAGATGATCGCGCCGGTGGCGCGCCCGGGGATGGGGCCCTTCCAGGGCTCCCAGGCGTGAAACAGCCGGTTGAGCACGGCGGAGCCGCGAGTGTCGCCCATGAGCTCGGAGTGATAGCCGATGAGGCCGCGCGTGGGGGCGTGAAAGACCAGCCGCTGGCGGCCCGCGCCGGAGGTGGTCATGTCCACCAGCGCGGCCTTGCGCTCCGAAAGCTTCTGCACAACCGCGCCGGAATATTCCTCGTCCACGTCGATGATGACTTCCTCGACGGGCTCCAGTTTGACGCCGTCTTCCTCGCGCATGACGACGCGCGGGCGGCCCACCGTCATCTCGAAGCCCTCGCGGCGCATGGTCTCGATGAGCACGGCGAGCTGCAATTCGCCGCGCCCGGAGACCTTGAAGGCCTCCGCCTCGCCGGGCACCTCCTCGACGCGCAGGGCGACGTTGCCCTCGGCCTCCTTCCACAGCCGTTCGCGGATGACGCGGCTTTGCACCTTCTCGCCTTCCTGACCGGCCAGCGGGCCGTCGTTGATGCGGAAGGTCATGGACAGGGTCGGCGGGTCGATGGGCTGGGCGGCGATGGGCTCGCTGACTTCCGGATCGCACAGGGTGTTGGCGACGGTGGCCTCCTTGAGCCCGGCGATGGCGACGATGTCGCCGGCCTGGCCCTCGTCAATGCTCTGGCGGCCGAGCCCCCGGAAGGCGAGAATCTTCGACACGCGGCCGGTTTCGATCACCTCGCCCTCGCGGCTGAGCACCCTGACCGGATCATTGGGCCTGACGGCGCCGGAGGCGATGCGCCCGGTGAGGATGCGGCCCAGATAGGGATCGGCCTCGATCAGCGTGGCCAGCATGCGGAAGGGGCCGTCCTCCACCTTCGGGGCGGGGACGTGATCAATAACCAGATCGAACAGGGCGTCCATGCCGGCCGCCGGGCCGGCCTTGGGGCCGAGCGACATCCAGCCCTCCTTGGCCGAACCGTAGAGGATGGGGAAATCCAGCTGCTCGTCATCCGCGCCCAGGGCGATGAACAGATCGAAGGCCTCGGTGATGACCTCCTCGTGGCGCTCCTCGGGCTTGTCGATCTTGTTGACCGCGACGATGGGGCGCAGGCCCCGGGCCAGGGCCTTGGCGAGCACGAACTTGGTCTGCGGCATGACGCCCTCGGCGGCGTCCACCAGCAGGATGACGCCATCCACCATGCCCAGAATGCGCTCCACCTCGCCGCCGAAATCGGCGTGGCCGGGGGTGTCCACGATGTTGATGCGTGTGCCCTTCCACTCCAGGGATGTCACCTTGGCGAGGATGGTGATGCCGCGCTCGCGCTCCAGATCGTTGGAATCCATGGCGCGTTCGGCCACCTGCTCGTTGTCGCGGAACGCGCCGGAGGCGGCCAGAAGACGGTCGATGAGGGTGGTCTTGCCATGATCCACGTGGGCGATGATGGCGATGTTGCGCAGGTTCATGAGAGGTTGTGTTCTTCCGCTGAAAATCGGCAAAACCGCCGGGCGGATGCGCCCGGCGGCGTGTTTCTCTTAAGACCACGGATGGTGCTTGGCAAGCAAAAGCGCCGGGCCAGGCGGCGGGATTTCAGCGGGCGGAGAGCCGCCTGCCGCCGATGCTGGCCTTGACCAGGCTGGCGGTGAACTTGCGGCCGTCCAGCGAGCCGAAAGCGCCGACCGGCACCATGAGCCTGCCTGCGTCGCGGCTCATGACGGGAGCCAGCCAGATGTTGAACACCCAGGGGTTCCTGCGGATCTTGCGGCGCTTCTTCTTGGAATATCCGGCGACGGGGGAAAAATGCATACGGCACAGAACGGCCTGGCCGCTGTATGCGGGGGATTTGATGTTTTTCCGCCCGCCCAGCGAAAGCCGCAGGTCATAGACGTCATGGGCGTCGAAGACCCGCCGCGTGCCCTTGCAGCTGGCCGCCGGATCGCGCCGCGCCAGACCGATGACCAGGCTGAGCGGATCGGGCGCGCCCTTGCCCATGGCGCGGAACAGCTCGGCGCGCTCCTGTGGCGAGGGCGGCGGCACATGCTCCCATACGAGCTTGCCGCCCTTCCAGCGCACGACGCCCTTTCTGAGTTTCTTTTTCTTCCTGATGTTCATGTAGAAATAGGCGGGGCGCGCGCCATTGGCGGTCATGACGCCGGAGCCGCCCAGATCGAAGGACTTCTTGATGAACAGCGAGAGGAAACCGCCGGAGGGCTTGATGGCCACATGGGCCTTGTAGCTCTTCTTGCCGGCGTTGCCGTCATAGATCATTTGCATCGCGTTGAAGCCGCCGACGCTGACGGCGTAGCGCAGGCTCATGGGCTCCGCCGCGGCCGGGCGGGCCAGGGC
>JALUFY010000258.1 GCA_027051995.1 Hyphomicrobiales bacterium | reverse complement strand
GGCGATCAGGCCGGCGAATCCGATGCCGGGGATGCTCATGACAGAAACCTCCTCAGCTTGTTCTCGAAGGATTCGGCGATGGCGCGGGTGGCGTGTTCCAGATCGCGGCCCGGGGTGGCGTCAATCCAGTGCACGCGCAGGGTGTCGCCGATGACATCCACCGTCAGGGTGCCCGGCGTGAGGGTGATGGAGTTGGCCAGCCACAGCTTGCCGAGATCGGATTTCAGCCCGGTGCGCACCTCCACCAGCGCCGGATTGATCTTCACCTTCGGGGTGACGACGCGCATGGCGACGTCCAGATTGGCCTTGAACAGGGCGATCCAGAACGTCCAGAAATAGCTCAGCAGATGCAGGGGCAGCGCCGGGGTGAGCCTGATGCCGTCAAGCAGCGACAGATGGTTCCATGACAGCGCGGCCACGCCCGCGGAGACGATCAGCCCGGTGACAAGCTCCGCCGGGGCCAGGGAGCTGGTTAGCGCCAGCCAGGCGGCGAAGATGCCTGAAGCGATCAGAATGAATCTGCGCATGGCCGTCCTCCTTGTTGTCCGGCGAAGCCGGGCGGGCGGGAACCGCTCACCGCTTATATTAGATTCTTCTAAAGTTCTGTCCATACGGAGGCGGGCGGAATCGGGGCGTGGCGCGATGGATTGAAAGTAACTGGCCCCATGGATTTGACCAAAGTCATGCGGGGGAGGGGTTCAATCTGATTCCGATCAATGTTAATCTGCGAAAAACATAGAGATATACTCGGGTATTCGCGGATTTCCTGACCCATGCGCAAGGTTTTTCGCGGCCTCGCCGTCTTTCCGTTGTCTCGACGGGGCGCGGCGCGGGGATATGAAATGGAGTGGCGGCATGAGCTGGCAAGGCAGGATATTGCGGGTCGATCTGACGGAGGGCCGCTGTGCGGCGGAGCCGCTGAACGAGGCCTGGCGGGACGCCTATATCGGAGCACGCGGGCTGGCCAGCAGGTATCTCTTCGAGGAGATGGACGCGCGCGCGGAGCCGCTTTCGCCGGAGAACCGGCTGATTTTCGCCACCGGGCCGCTGACCGGAACATTCGCGGCCACGGCGGGGCGTTATGTGGTGGTCACAAAAGGCGCGCTGACCGGGGCCATCGCATGCTCCAATTCCGGCGGGCATTTCGGCGCGGCGCTGAAAGCCGCCGGATGGGACATGGCGGTCATTACCGGGCGGGCGGAGCGGCCGGTCTATCTGATGATCGATGATGATGACGCGCGGCTTCTGCCGGCGGAGGATTTCATCTGGAACAGGAGTTTCTGGGAGGCCGAGGAGCTGCTCAAGGGGCGGCACGGGCATGACGCGCGGGTGGCCGGCATCGGCCGGGCGGGCGAAAACCTGGTGCATTATGCCTGCGTGATGAACGACCGCGACCGGGCCGCCGGGCGCTCCGGCGTGGGCGCGGTGATGGGATCGAAGAACCTCAAGGCCATCGTGGCGCGCGGTTCGCGCGGGGCGCGGGTGGATGACCCGGAGCGCTTCGCCGCCGCCGTGCGCGAGGGTCATGATCTGCTCGCCGCGTCGCCCGGCCGGGAGAGCCTCAATACCTATGGCACGGCGGCCATGATGAGCAAGAACGGGGCTTTCGGGGCGCTGCCAACGCGCAACTGCCGGGATGTGACCTTCGAGGGATACGAGAAGATCTGCGGCGAGGCCATGCGGCGCGCGCCGGGGCCGGGGCGCGGGCCCAATCTGGTGACCAACAAGGCCTGTTTCGCCTGCACCATCGCCTGCGGGCGGGTGGCGAAAATCCAGCCGGATCATTTCACGATCAAACATGGCGCGCGTTACGCGGGGCCGGAAGGCGGGCTGGAATACGAATCGGCCTATTCGCTCGGCGCCATGGTGGGGGTGGACGATCTGGACGCGGCCACCTTCGCCAGCATGGTGTGCAACGAGGAGGGAATGGACTCCATCTCCTTCGGCGTCACCCTGGCGGCGGCCATGGAGCTTTATGATCTGGGCGTCATCGGCAAGGAGCAGACGGACGGCGTGGCGCTTGAGTTCGGATCGGCGGAGGCGCTGGCGGAGATGGCGCTGAAGACGGCGCGGGCGGAAGGCTTCGGCGCCGAGCTCGCGCGGGGGGCCAGGCGGCTGTGCGCGGCATACGGGCGCGGCGGTCTGGCCATGACGGTCAAGGGGCAGGAGTTTCCCGGCTACGATCCGCGCGCCATGCAGGGCATGGGGCTGGCCTACGCCACCTCACCGCGCGGGGCGTGCCATCTGCGCGCTGATCCCTTCGGCAGCGATTTCTCCACGCCCGATCCGTCCGTCAAGCCGCGCATCGTCAAGGACACGCAGGACGAAAACGCCGCCATCGATTCGCTGGGGCTGTGCGCCTTCTCCACCGCCGGGTGGGATATCGGCTACATGGCGCGGCTGATGGACGCCGCCTGCGCCGGGGAGTGGACGCGCGAGCGGCTGCTGGAGGCGGGCGAGCGCATCTGGACGCTGGAGCGGCTGTTCAACCTGGCCGCCGGGTTCGGGGCGGATGACGACATCCTGCCGGGGCGCATGTTCGATGCGCCCGCGCCGTCCGGCGTCAACAGGGGGGATGTGAGCCATCTGGATGTCATGCTGAAGGACTATTACCGGCTGCGTGAATGGACCGAAGATGGCCGGCCTTCCGGGGCGCTGCTGGCGCGGCTGGGGCTGAGCGCGTGAACGGCGCAAAGGTTGCGAAGACCGCGGGAGCCCGCTCATGAGCCGGACGGTGCGGCAGGCCCTGGACGCGGCCATCGCGGACGGGCGCATGGAGGACGATCCGGCGCAGCGGCGGGCGGCGGCGCGGCTGGATGATCTGGCGCTTGCGCTGGCGCGCGGCGCGCCGGGCGGGCCTGGGATGCTGGCGCGGCTCCTGGGGCGCGGCGGCGGGCGCGGGGAGGCGCTGAAGGGGCTATATCTGTGGGGCCCTCCGGGGCGCGGCAAGACCATGCTCATGGACATGTTCTTCAAGGCCGCGCCGGTGGAGAAGAAACGGCGGGCGCATTTCATCGCCTTCATGCGCGACGTGCACCGGCGCATTCACGATATCCGCGAGCGGCAGGCGCGCGGCGAGATATGGGAT
>JALUFY010000257.1 GCA_027051995.1 Hyphomicrobiales bacterium | reverse complement strand
TCTCCTGCGGGTGGAAAACGGACGGCATCCGCCGGTCTGGTCTGAAATGTCAGAAGATAACGCGGCTGCCCTCCCCTTGGGTTTGACTTTTTCTCCCTGAGTGGACGTCCGACAACGTCCAGCCTCCCTATCGGAGCCCAAAACATGACGACCGTCAAGGGTTTTTGTGCATCCTGCTCTGCGGACAAGGGATATGCCCGGTTTGTGTAACGGCCGCTCTGTCCGGTTTTGCGTTTTTTGTCGAGGGGAATGCCTGCTGAGACGGGCCAGGAGTATCCGCAGGAACCGGCGCCGATGAAGTTCGGCAAGCTTTGCGGGTCATCGCAGCCAAGAGCCTGTTCCGCGCGCTTCATGCCGGCTGCGGCTCGCCCTGTATTACACGCCTGAAGCCGCCCCCTTGGTGCACACATGAAAATCCGGACTGCAAACCTGTGAACGGCCCTTTGTCATGCCCAGAACAACAAGGGCGGCGGACAAATCAGATTGTTCGCGGCAACGCCTCCGCCAGCCGGCAGAAGTCTTCAGGCGTCAGGTCTTCGGCGCGTTTTGTCTGAGAAATTCCGGCCGCCTCCAGCAGCGGCAAAGGGGCGCTGATGAGGCCCTTGAGAGACTGGCGCAGCATCTTGCGGCGCTGGTTGAAGGCCGCCGCCGTGACCTTCTGCAGGGCCCCCGCCGGGCAGGGATGGACGGGCGCGGGCAGCGGGTCGATGCGCACCAGAGACGATGTGACCTTGGGCGGCGGGGTGAAGGCGGCGGGAGGGATGTCGAACAGCTTGTCCGCCCTGGCCCGCCACTGCGCCAGCACCGACAGCCGCCCATAGGGCTTCGAGCGCGGTTTGGCGGTGATGCGCGCCGCCACTTCGCGCTGGAACATCAAGGTCAGCGAGCGCCACCAGGGCGGCCAGGGTTCGGCCAGAAGCCAGCCTGTGAGCAAGGGCGTGGCGATGTTGTAGGGCAGATTGGCGGCGATGCGCACCGGCAGGCCCGCCCCGCCCGCGAGCGCGGCGAAATCCGTTTTCAGGGCGTCCGCATGGATGATTTCCAGCCTGCCGGGCCAGCGCGCGGCGATCTCCTTCAACGCTGGGATGGCGCGCGCGTCGCGCTCGATGGCGATGACCTTCTCCGCCCCCTCCAGCAGCAGCGCGCGGGTCAGCCCGCCGGGGCCGGGGCCGACCTCGATGACGGCATGGCCTTTCAGCGGCCCGGCGGCGCGGGCGATCTTGCGCGTCAGGTTCAGATCGAGCAGGAAGTTCTGCCCCAGCGCCTTTCTGGCGCGCAGGCCGTGGCGGGCGATCACCTCGCGCAGGGGGGGCAGGCCGTCGTCCGTCATGCGCCCGCGGCCTTCGCCATGCGCGCCGCCAGCCGCAGGGCCGCCAGCAGGGAATCGGGGCGCGCCTTGCCAGTGCCCGCGATATCCAGCGCCGTGCCGTGATCAGGCGAGGTGCGCACGAAGGGCAGGCCCAGCGTGACGTTGACCCCGCCGTGGAAATCCAGCGTCTTCACCGGAATCAGCGCCTGGTCGTGATACATGCACAAGGCCGCGTCATAGCGCGCCCGCGCCTCGTCATGAAACATGGTGTCGGCCGGCAATGGCCCGAAGGCGTTCACGCCTTCTTCCCGCAGGGCGGCGATGGCCGGGACGATAATGGTTTTTTCCTCTTTGCCCATGCGCCCGCCCTCGCCCGCGTGCGGGTTCAGCCCGGCCACGGCGATGCGCGGAGCCGTAAGGCCGAAATAGCGCGTCAGATCCCGCGCCACGACACGCCCCTGCCGGATGATGGCTTGCGTGGTCAGCTTGCCGGGCACATCGGACAGGGCGATGTGGATGGTCACGGGGATGGCGCGCAAGTCCTTCGCCGTCAGCATCATCACCGGGGCGGCCTCGTATCCGGCGGCGCGCGCCAGACCGGCGAGAAAGTCGGTATGCCCCTCGAAGGAAAAGCCGCTGGCGTAAAGGCTCTCCTTTTGCAGGGGCAAGGTGACGGCGCCCGCCGCCTCGCCAGCGTCCGTCAGCATCACGGCGGCGCGGATGGAGGCGATGACCGCCCCGGCGTTTTCAGGCAGGGCGGCGCCGGGCGCATCCGCGATCCCTTGCGCCTCTTGCAGCGGCAGCACGGGCAGAGCGCGCGGAAAGGTCTCTTGCGCCTCCGCCGCCGAGGCGATGGTGGTGACGGGAACATCAAGCCCGGCGCGGGCGGCGCGCGCCTTCAGCAGGGCCGTGTCTCCAGGCAGAAAGAAGGCCGGGCCGGTTTCATGCAGCGCCCGCCAGGCCATCAGGGCCGTCTCCAGCCCGATGCCGCCCGGCTCGCCCATGGTCAGGGCCAGCGGCTTTCGCGGATATGCGGTCATGGCGCGGAATCCCCGTTACTTGATGAGCGCCGCCGATTTGTCCTTGTAGTCGATGAAGGCGTTCTTGCGCAGCTGCTTCATGACCCGCTCCACCTCGCGGTTGAAGGCCTCGGCCTTGACCATGGCCTCGATCTGCGCGCGCCTGGGGCGCGGCGGCGTGATCTTCGTGGAGCCGCAATAGGCGATGAGCTGGACGCCCTGACGCGATCTGATCGGCCCGATCATGCGTTTCGTGCCCGCCAGCCTGATGGCCTTTTTCAGCGGCCCGGGCAGGCGTCTGGGATCAGCCTTCAAGGTCTTGGAGATGCGCACGTTGAAGATGCCGGAGGTGGCGGCGCGCAGGCGGGCGCAGCCGTGATAGCGCTTCATGATCTGCTGGGCCTCCACGAGGCGCGCGTATTGCAGCTGCTGGCGCATTGCCGGGGCGACGTTCTCCACCGGCAGCGTCACCTGGCGCAGATTGTAGATGGTGACGGGGCGCAAGCGCGGATCATTGATGATTTTTTTGTAGCGCCTGTCCACCTCGCCGGGGCTGACCTTTGGCGCGATCTTCTTGCCCATCCTGCGCGCCAGAACGCGGAACAGCATGGAGGAGCGGATATAGGCGCGCAGGGTGCGCATGCGCACGCCGCGCTTGCGCAGGGTGGCCTTCAGTTTCGCCATGCCGCCCATGTTTTTCGCCATGTTTTGCAGGGCCTTGTCCACCTGCTGATCTGAAATGGCGATATTGCGCTTTTTGGCTTCCGTCTGCATGACGGCGGCGTTGATGACCGAGCGCAGGGCGGCCTTGCGGGTGCGGGGGCCGCCGATGATGGAATTGAGCTTCTGGCGCTGGGAGACGTCGAAGTCCGTCACCGGCAGGTCATTGACGATGGCCAGCACCTTGCTGGCGCGCGCCGGGGCCGCCGGTTGCAGCAGGGCGAAGGCCAGCGCCGCCGCGATAATCCAGGGCGCGCGGCGCGGGCGCGAAACAGATGAAAGGGTCTTGAGCATGAAATTTTCCCTGTATGGGCAAGCATTCCAGGAGCTGGCTAGCGCCCGATCATGGAAAGATTGTGTTGTCCGCTCCTGGAGCATTTCCTAGAACACATTGCCGCCCACCGTGCCGCCGCCGAGCGTTCTGAACTCCAGGGTCAGGAAGAAGGCGTGTTTGGAAATGACATCGGCGTTGGATGTGAAGTTCTCGACATACTTGAGCGAGAAATTGAGACAGTCGCACTCATAGCCGATGCCCAGCGATCTCTGGACATTCCGTTTGCTCGCCAGATCATAGCGCCAGCCGCCGAACAGCCGCCAGTTGCCGGAGAAGTTCCAGCTCGCCAGCGCGGCGATCTGCTCCTCGCGCGATGGCAGCCCATGCGCCGGATCGGCCACGAGGCGGGTATAGAGCAGTGATCCCTCCAGCCCCTTCCATGAGGCCGATGCGCGCACCTCCTGATTGCGCAGGGCCAGCCTTTTGCCATCGAAGCGCCCCTGCCAGCTGATGCGCAGATGCTCGTTCGGGTTATAGGCCAGGGCCGCCACCACATCGGAATAATCCCGGCTCAGCCCGGTGCCGCTCTCGAAGCTGTTCTTGCCCGCCAGATGATAGGACTGCCCGATGCTGGCGCGCAGAAAACCGCCCGATGGCATGTAAAGCGAATAGAGCAGCCCGATGTTGGCCCGCGCGCCGCCTTCATAGCGGTCAAAGCCGGAAAAGCGGTCTTGCAGGAACAGACTGGCCGCCGAGAAATTCATCGAAATGGCGTCTTCATTGCCGATACGGTCCGTCTTTATCTCGTCGCGCGCGGCGATGAACTGCGCCACCGGGCTGATGACATGCTGGCCAAGCGCGCCTGAGCTCATGAACGGCCAGCGCAGATCGATCCCGGCGCTGGGCAGAAAGCGCGTGGTGACCTCGCTGTCGCGCCTGCCGCCGGGCGCGGCCGGGTCGGGCAGATTGTTGTTGGCGTAAAGATCCGTTCTGAGCCGCGCGAAGGGCCGGACCACGATGCCGCCATTGCTCACCATCCTGCGCCGCCAGATCAGCTCGCTGATGGAGCGCGTCTGCCGCGTGCCCTGATTGACGCCTGTGAAGGGCGTATAGGAACCGCGCCGGTAGAGCGAATAGACATGGCTGGCGAAAGTCAGCTCGCCGCCTGCGATAGGCTGGGCGAAGGTGTGGGAAAAATCCACATAGGGCGCCATGATGGGATATTCATGGCTGAAATCGGTATCCAGCAGACCCTTGAAATGCGATGCGCGGGCATGAAAGTAGTTGCGCCCCTCCAGCCCGGTCAGCCAGATTTTCGATTCGATGGTGTCGCGCTTGTCCACGCCATAGCGGCGCATCATGGTGCGGTCAGTCTGCACCGCGCCGTCAAAACCCCATGTCCAGCGCGCATTGAGGCGGAAGTCCCCCTTGCCGCGCACGAAGCCGCGCCATTTGCGGTCGCCCGGCGCCGCCACCTTTCTGGGCTGCAATTGCCGGATGCCGCCGAAATCGATGTTGTAGGTTCCGCTGGCCAGCCTGTGGCGCCACGTGGCGCGCGCCAGAACGCCCTGTTTCGTATAGGCCATGGGCCTTAGCGTGATATCGTAATTGGGCGCCAGATTGATGAAATAGGGCACGCCGAAGCCGAAGCCGAGCTGGCTGGAATAGGACGCCGTGGGCACCAGAAAGCCGCTGGCGCGCGGATGCTTCGGGTCCGGATGGCTCAGATAGGGCGACCACAGGATAGGCACTCCAGCCAGCTCCAGCCTGATGTTCCTGTGATAAATCCGCCCGGCAATTTCATCATGCACCGCCTGATCCGATTTCAGCTCCCACAGAGGCGCGCCATCCTCAAGGCGGCAGACGGAACAGGCTGTGTAGCGCACATCGGTGTAGGTGGTCAGGTAGCCGTCCCTGCGCACGGCGTAACGCGCCTTCAGGGTGGCCTTGTTGGTCATCAGAAGGCGCAGGTGGCGGGCGAAGCCATTGCGGAACTTTCTGTCCACATTGGCGTAGCTGGCGATCAGCACATTGCCGTTGGGCTCGCGCATCTCCACATGGCCATCGGCATAGAGCTGATCGGTGCGGCGGTTGTAGATCACCTTGCGCGCGTAAAGCGTATAGGGGCCATATGTGATGCGCACCCGGCCGATGGCCGTGGCGATGTCGCGCCGCGCGTCATAGATGATGCGCGCCGCCAGAACATCCGTCGGCGCGCCTTTGGGCGGCTTTTTCGTATAGAACTTCGGGATGGAGTTGCGCGACAGGGCCTGCGCCGGAGCGGACAAGGCGGCAAGGGCGGCCAGAGAAGCCACGGCCAGCAGCGCGGCGCGGCGCGGCGTCTTGCGTCTGTCCCCTCTGATGCAGCCGTTATCCATGACACCCTGACGGTTTGTTTCCGTGCGCCCGGCCGGTCTTGCGCCAGCCTTTCGCGCAAGCCGGGCAACAGGCTTCCGCGCATGGCGGAAAAACCACTCCCCGACTCAAAACTCTTGTAGCCTTTTTCGGGGGCAAAAGTTAAGGGCTGTAAACACTTTTTTCGCGGCGCGCGCGTGGCCGGAACGTGATGATGCAGGGGCGATCCCGTCTTGTCATTCGCGCCGTCAGGCAATAGGACTGGCTCACACGGGAAAACAGGCGCGCCATGACCGCGCGGCACACCAAGGAGGCATCAGATGAAAATCACCTTCACAGCCAGCAAGGACGCCCTGCAAAAGGGCGTGGCCGCCGCCTTCATGGAAAAGGATGGCAAGCCGCCCGCCGCCATCGCCGCCCTGGACGAAGAGAGCGGCGGCCAGATCGCCCGCGCCATCAAGGCGGCGGATTTCGGCGGCGCGAAAGGCGCTTCGCTGGACATTCCCGCTCCCGCCGGGCTGGAGCTGGAGCGGCTGATCCTCATCGGCGCTGGCGAGGCGGAGAAGCTGGACGCCCATGGCGCGGAATGCCTCGGCGGGCGCATGGCCGCCGCCTTGCTCAAGGCCAAGGCGGAAAAGGCCGCCGTCCTGGCCGACGCGCCAAAGGGGTGTCCGCTAAAGGCGGATGAATTCGCCGCCCGCGTGGCCTCCGGCATGATGCTGCGCAATTACGCCTTCGACAAATACAAGTCGGAAAAGAAGGATGACAGGAAGCTGACATCGGCGCGCCTCGTCACCGCCGCCGCGAAGGGCGCTCCCGCCGCCTTCAAGCCGCTGCGGAGCCTGGCCGAATCCGTCCATCTGGCGCGCGATCTGGTCAACGAGCCGGGCAACGTGCTCTATCCCGCCGTCTTCGCCCGCAAGGTGAAGGCGCTGGAGAAGCTGGGGCTGGAGGTGGAAATCCTCGACGAGAAGATGCTCAGGAAGATGGGCTTCAACGCGCTGCTCGCCGTCGGCCAGGGATCGGCCAACGCGCCGCGCGTGGCTATCATGAAATGGAACGGCGGCAAGCAGGGCGAGGCTCCCCTGGCCTTCGTCGGCAAGGGCGTGACCTTCGATTCGGGCGGCATTTCCATCAAGCCCTCCAACGGCATGGAGGACATGAAGGGCGACATGGCCGGGGCCGCCGCCGTCACCGGCCTGATGCGCGCCCTGGCGGCGCGCGGGGCGAAGATCAACGCCGTGGGCGTCATCGGCCTGGTTGAGAACATGCCGGACGGCAAGGCCCAGCGCCCCGGCGACGTGGTGACCTCCCTCTCCGGCCAGACCATCGCCGTGCTCAACACCGACGCCGAGGGCCGCATGGTGCTGGCCGACTGCCTCACATATGCCAGGGACACCTTCGAGCCGGCGCTGATCATCGATCTGGCAACCCTGACCGGGGCCATTCTGGTGGCGCTGGGCAAGGAATACGCCGGCCTGTTCAGCAATGACGACGAACTGGCCGAAGACCTCGCGGCGGCGGGCATGGCCACCGGCGAGAAGGTCTGGCGCATGCCTCTGAGCAGGGCCTATGACAAGATGATCGGCCATGACGTGGCCGACATGAAGAACACCGGCGGGCGCTACGCCGGCTCCATCACCGCCGCGCAATTCCTCAAGCGCTACGTGGGCGACACCCCCTGGACGCATCTGGACATCGCGGGCACCGGCATGGCGGCGGAAAAAACCGACATCAACCCCAGCTGGGCTTCCGGCTTCGGCGTGCGCCTTTTGGATGCCTTCGTGAAGGAAAGAGAGGAACGCGCCTGAGAACGGCGGCTTCCCCTGCCCGGCTTGCGGATTCAGACATGAGCGGGCATGAATCTGAGAAAGAAAGCAGGAAGGTCAGCCGCAGCAGCTGTCCGGACAAGACGTATCCCCGGATTTGCCGGCGCGTTCGAGCTGGATGGGCGGGCATGGGACGGAGCCATAGGAACAGAAAACGCAGCAGTCGCCGGGTTTCGGCTTGAGCAGGACGCCGCAATTTTCGCATTCATAGAACCACTGGCAGGCGTCCGTGGGCATGGTTTCGGTCTTCTTGTGGCCGCATTCGGGGCAGGTGATGGTGGAATCGGGGATGATGTCCGGCATGATATTGTCCTTTCGCGCCCGATGATAGCAGAGAGCCCCTCACGGGCGGATCACAATTTCGCGGTCATGGCGCGGACGAAGTTGTGCAGGCCGGTGCGGCGGTGGCGCTTGAGGCGCTCGGCGCGGACGATGGAGGCCAGCTCCTCGTCGGCCTTTTGCAGATCATCATTGATGATGACGTAATCGTATTCCGGCCAGTGGGAGATCTCGCTGGCCGCCTGGGCCATGCGGCGTGCGATGACCTCTTCCGGGTCCTGGGCGCGGCGGCGCAGCCTGTCATGCAGCTCTTCCGCCGATGGCGGCATGATGAAGACGCGCACGATGTCGTCTTCCCCCGTGGCCTGGGTGATCTGCTGGGCGCCTTGCCAATCCACGTCGAAGAGCACGTCGCGCCCCTCCGCCAGCGCCTTTTCCACCGGGGCGCGGGGCGAGCCGTAGAAATTGCCGAAGACTTCCGCCCATTCCAGCAGGCCGCCCTCATCGCGCAGTTTCTCGAACTCCTCCCTGGTGATGAAATGATAGTGCTCGCCGTCCACCTCGCCGGGACGCGGCGGGCGGGTGGTGACGGAAACGGACATGGCCATGTCCGGCTCGCGCTCCAGCAGGAGGCGCGACAGGGTGGACTTGCCCGCCCCCGACGGCGAGGACAGGATGAGCATGAGGCCGCGCCTGGCGGGCGTCTTGTCCGTGCCCTGGCTGGTCATGTGGTTCTCCCCTATTCGATGTTGGCGACCTGCTCGCGCAGCTGGTCGATGACGGCTTTCAGCTCCAGCCCGGTTCTGCTCAGGGAGGCGCTGGCGGCCTTCGAGCACAGGGTGTTGGCCTCGCGGTTGAACTCCTGGGCGAGGAAATCGAGCTTGCGGCCCGCCGGGCCCTGTATCTCCATGAGCTCGCGGGCGGCGGCCACGTGGGCGTCCAGCCGGTCGATCTCCTCGGCGATGTCGGCGCGCGCGGCGATGACCGCCGCCTCCTGATACAGGCGCTGCTCATCCAGATCTTCGCCGCCGTCCATGATGCGGGCGATCTGCTCCTTCAGGCGCGCCCGGATGGCCTCCGGCGCGCGGGCGGGATCGTTGCGGGCCTGATCCGTCAGGGCCTCGATGCGCCCGACATGGCCGGCGATGACCTGTTGCAGCCGCGCGCCCTCCGCGGCGCGGGCTTGCGCCAGATCGTCCAGCGCCTCCTCGAGGGAAGCCAGAAGCGCCTTGCCATGGGTTTCATGCAGGCCGGAACCGTTTTCCTCCGCCTCGATGACGCCGCGCATGGAGAGAAGCTCCACCGGGTTCACGGAAGCCGCCGTCTTGCCGAGACGGGCGGAGAGCTTGCGGGCTTCCTCGACGAACCAGTCAAGGACTTCCGGGTTGATTCGCAGGGACGCCGCGCCTTTCGCGCGGGTGACTTGCAGATTGATCTGGAAATTGCCGCGCTTGAAGCGCGCCGCCAGAGCCTTGCGGATATCCGGCTCCAGAGCTTCCAGGCCGGGCGGCATGCGCAGGCGCGCGTCCAGCCCCTTGCCGTTGACGCTCTTGACCTCCCAGACCCATGAGAGGGTCTCGTCCGCCCCGCTGGCGCGGGCAAAGCCGGTCATGGATTTCAGCGCCATGCGCCTGTCCCCCTCCTTGGCAGAATCAGTTTCCCGTGGCGGGACTTTAGCGCTTCGGGCGCGGGCGGGGAATGGGGATGGCGCGCGCCGATGCCGGCGCGGGCGATGGCGCGGACGCCGGGCGCGCCGCCGCCTGCTTATGCGCCACCGGCGGCAGCGGGACGGTTCCTTTCGCCGTGCGCGCCGTTTCCACACTGGCCGGGGCGCTGGCGGTGGCGGGATCCGTGGCCGCCGCCGGGTTGCGGGCGGGAGATTCAGCCGCCGTCTTCTGCTTTTCCTCGGCGCGGCGCACGGCGTTCAGGGCGCGCCACTTGCGCACGTTCCTGTTGTGGCCTTCCAGTGTGGCGGAGAAGACATGGCCGCCGGTTCCGTCGGCGACGAAATAGATGTCATCCGTCTTGGCCGGATTGAGCACGGCCTCGATGGAGGCGCGGCCCGGATTGGCGATGGGCGTCGGCGGCAGGCCGTCTATCTGATAGGTGTTCCAGGGGGTTTTCGCGGCGATTTCGCTCTTGCGGATGGGCCGGCCGAGCTTCTTTCCCCTGGTGATGCCGTAAATGATGGTGGGATCGGATTGCAGGCGGATGCCCTTTTTCAGCCGGTTGATGAACACCGCCGCGACGCGCGGGCGCTCATCCGGCTTTCCGGTTTCCTTCTCGACGATGGAGGCCAGGATGATGGCCTCCTTTCGCGTCTTGAAGGGCAGACCGCTGGCGCGGGCGGGCCAGAGCCTGTCCAGCAGCTTTTCCTGCGCCTGACGCATGCGGCGGATGATTCCAGCGCGGGACGCGCCCCGCCGGAAGACGTAGGTTTCCGGCAGCAGGGAGCCCTCCGGCGGCGGCTGGCCGATGTCTCCAGTGAGATCGGGATTGGCGCGCAGGCGCTCCATCACCTGGGCCACGGAGAAGCCTTCGGGGATGGTGATCTTGTGCACCACGGCCTTTCCGGAGCGCAGGATGGAGATGACCTGGCGGATGCTGGCGCGGGCTGGAATGGCGTATTCCCCGGCGCGCAGGGGCCGGGTCTCGCCGCGCAGATGATCAATGAGCAGGGCCGCCTTGAACAGCAGGCTGGAGGAGATGACGCTACGTTTCTCCAGCCGGGCGGCGATGGCGCTGCTCGCCGCCCCCTGGGGGATGAGAATGCTCGTTTGCGCGCTCAGCGGGCCGGAGGTGGTGATTTTCGACCAGACGGCGAGGCCGGCCGCGCCGGCGATGACGGCGAGGATGAACAGGGTGGCGAAAAGCGAGAAAATCACCCGCGAGACGGGCGTGCGGCGGCGCGGCCTGTTCTGGCGTTCCCCTGCCCTGTCTTTCGCGGATCGTCTCATGTCATCCGTTTGCCATGCATTTGCGGCGGCATCGTG
>JALUFY010000256.1 GCA_027051995.1 Hyphomicrobiales bacterium | reverse complement strand
TTCCCGCCGCGCGTCACCTTCCATCACCGCGACGAACTGATGGAAGTGCAAAGGGAGATGGAGACCATTCCCGGCGTCTCCATTCTCATCTACGATCAGACCTGCGCGGCGGAAAAGCGCCGCCGCCGCAAGCGCGGGCGCTATCCCGATCCGGCCAGATACGTGGTCATCAACGAGGCCGTCTGCGAAGGCTGCGGCGATTGCTCCGCGAAGTCCAACTGCGTGGCCATCACCCCCGTGGAGACGCCATGGGGCCGCAAGCGCCGCATCGATCAGTCCGTGTGCAACCGCGACTATACCTGCCTCGCCGGTTTTTGCCCGGCCATGGTGACGGTTGAGGGCGCACGCCCAAAAGCGGCGGGCAAGGCGCGATCCGCCACGCCGCCCGCCGCGCCCATGCCGCGGCTTCCCGATTTGGCCCGCCCCTGGTCGATGCTCATCGCCGGCATCGGCGGCACCGGCGTGGTCACCATCGGCCAGATCATCGCTCACGCCGCCCACATCGCCGGGCTGGGCGCGGCGCTCATCGACATGTCGGGCATCTCGCAGAAGAACGGCACGGTCTTCACCCATCTGAAGATCGCCGAACGGCCGGAAGACATCTCCGCCATCCGCGCCGCCGCCGGCGGAGCGGACGCCATCATCGGCTGCGATCTGCTCACCTGCGCCTCGGACCGCATCCTTTACGCGGCCAGCCCCGGGCGCACCCGCGCCGTGGTCAACAGCCACCGGGTCATGCCCGCCCGGTTCACCCATGAGCCGGACATGCCCTGGCCCGCCGGGCTGCTGAAAATACGCATAGAGGCCGCCACCGGCAAGGATGGCGCGCGTTTCGCCGATACCGCCGCCCTGGCGCGGAACCTGCTGGGCGACGCCATATTCGCCAACATGACCGCCCTTGGCATGAGCTGGCAGGCGGGCCTCGTGCCCGTCCCGCTGGAGGCCATGGAAGAGGCCATCCGCCTCAACGGCGTGGCCGTGGAGCAGAATCTCGCCGCCTTCGCCTGGGGCCGCGCCGCCGCCCATGACCTGGCGGCGGTGGAAAAACTGGCCGGGCTGAACTCAGGTGACGCGCCGGAAGACACCCTGGAGGCCATCATCGCCCGGGGCGAGGCGCTGCTGCGCGATTATCAGGATGCGGATTACGCCCGCCAATACCGCGAATTCATCGAAACCATCCGCGCACTGGAGAAGCAAGGGACGGGGGGCGAGGCCCTCACCCGCACAGCGGCGCGCCAGCTGGCCCGCCTGATGGCCATGAAGGACGAATACGAGGTGGCCAGGCTTTACGCCGATCCGGCCTTTTCGGAACGGATCGCCCGCGAATTCGGCGAAGGCGCGCGCATCCGCCCGCATTTCGCCCCGCCCCTCCTGACGGCGAAAAAGCGCCCCTGGCCTTTGTGGACGATGAAGCTCATGCCCTTGCTGGCGCGCCTGAAGGGACTGCGCGGCACGCCCTTCGACATTTTCGGCCACACACGCGAGCGCCGCGCCGAGCGCGCCTTCATCGGGGAATACCGCGATCTCGTCACAAGGCTGGCGGAGAACCTGACGGAGGAAAACGCCCGGGAAGCGGCGCATACCGCCGCGCTGGCGGAGAAGGTGCGCGGCTTCGGCCCCCTGCGGCGCAAGGCCATGGAGGATTTCCGCGCCGCCATCGCCGCGCGGATGAACCGGAATGCCTGAAACGCGTAACGCCCCCCTGGCGGACTAACGGATGCGCAGAATGCGCCCTGTGCGCGCGCTCACCGTCACCCTGTGTTTGCGCCCGCCGCGCCAGCCGGTGAAGCCATAAACGGAGCCCCTGCAATCATGGGCCCGCACCCGGCGGAACCCGGCCCGGCGCACCCGCGCGCGCGCCCGGCGGCAGCTGACGCGGACGGCCGCATGCCCCCGGCGCACCCTGTGATTGAACCCGTTTGTGATGTTGGTGCGCACCGCGCGCCGCCATATGCCGATGCGGTAAACATCATCAAACATCGAGATGGGATAGGCGTAATAGGGATAGGGCAGCCAGCCCGGATCGCCATAGACGATCATTCCCGGATAGATGGGCCCGCCGATCCACGTGTTGACATAGAAATGAGTCTTGGCCTGCGCGCCCGGGGTTGCGGAAACGGCCCCCGCCGCCAGCGTCAGGGCCATCCCCGCCGCCGCCAGCAATTTCCTCGTCATCATGACCCTGCTCCTTTCGCTTCGGATGTGATCACTCGCCAATATGGCAATCTTTGCGGCCATTTCATGCCGCCCGCGCCGCCTTTGCCGCCAGTTCGAGAAACCGCGCCACTTCCGTCTCCTGCGTGGCGAAGGATGTCACCAGCCGCGCCATGACCTCGTTCCTGCTCTCCCGCCAAGGATAATAGACCGCGCCCGCCGCCTGCAACGCCTCGTGCATGCCGCGCGGCAGCCAAACGAAGACCTCGTTGGCCCGCGGCTGAAACGCCAGCCGCGCCCCTGGCGTCTCCGCCAGTCCCGCCGCCAGCTTCTCCGCCGCCGCGTTGGCCCGCCCCGCCAGCTCCAGCCACAGCCCGTCCTTCACGTATGCCAGCATCTGGGCGGCCAGAAACCGCCCCTTGGAGAGCAACTGCCCGGCCCGCTTGCGCCGGTAGAGAAAATCCCCGGCCAGATCGCGGTTGAAGAAGATCACCGCCTCGACGCCCATCGCGCCGTTCTTTGTCGCCCCGAAGGAGAGCGCGTCAACGCCCGCCTTCCAGGTCACCTCGGCGGGCGCGCAGCCCAGATGCGCCACGGCGTTGGCGAAGCGCGCCCCATCCATGTGCACACTCATCCCCGCCTCGTGCGCCAGACCGCTCAGCGCCGCCACCTCCTCCGGCGTATAGATCTGCCCGTATTCCGTGGCGTTGGTGATGGACAGGGCCGCCGGCTTGACCTGATGCTCGCCATGCACGAACCCGGCCAGCCGCGCGGCAAGCTGCTCCGGCGCTATCTTGCCGCCATTGCCCGGCAGCGGGATGATCTTCGCCCCGCCGGTGAACAGCTCCGGCGCGCCGCATTCATCGGTGTTCACATGCGCCTCCTCGTGCGCCAGAACGCCCCCGTATGGCGGCGTCATGGCCGAAAGCGCCAGCGCGTTGGCCGCCGTCCCCGTGGCC
>JALUFY010000255.1:2562-3119 GCA_027051995.1 Hyphomicrobiales bacterium | reverse complement strand
GAAGTGGCGTATTCAGAGGCCAGCGCCAGCACCACCAGGCGGCGGAAGTGCCCCGGCCAGTGCGCCGGCGGCGGCATCGTCCAGACCTTCGCCCATACGGCCTCCACATGAGCCAGGACAAGAGAGCCGCCCCGCCCGTAATCGAAGTTCGTCAGCCGCGCGCCGTCCTCGCTGCAAAACAGCGCGCGCGGCGGCCCGATGCGGTCTGCTGGCAGCTGATAGGCGTATGTCCATGGGGATGCGTCATAGGATGCGTCGCGCGCCAGGGCCGTCATGGCCTCGGCGCAGAACGACCATTCGCGGCGCGATGTCAGGTCGGTCAGCACGCCGCCGTATTCGATGGCGCGCGGGTGGCTGTCCGGCACGTCCCCACCGCCTTGCAGCGGCGCGGCCCCCACCTTGATCAGCGCTTCGTTGATAACGTCAACGCGGCCCTCGTGCGCCATTGCCCGTCTCCATGCCCGGAAGGATCAGCAGACGGGGCGGCGGCTCCGGGCAAGAGCATGAGACGGAACCCCCATTCCATCATGCGCGCCGCCGCCCCGTCATCCCGTCAT
>JALUFY010000255.1:0-2552 GCA_027051995.1 Hyphomicrobiales bacterium | reverse complement strand
AGCGCAGCTGCGGCGTGCCGCTGTAATTCAGTGTGGCGTTGATCTGCGAGCCCTTTTCCAGCCTGTCGGCGAAGGAGTTGAAATACCCCGGCGTGTTCACCGCAGCCCAGTCGTCATCCGTCACCAGATGCCAGATGCCGGGCGAAGTGCCGTCCTTGGCCGCCGATCCGGTTGCATACTGCGTGAGATTTCTTTCCTTGAGCGCCATGTCATGTTCCTTTCTGCATGAACCATCCAGCACCCGCGCCCGGCGGAGCCGGACGCGGAGAGAGGCGGTTATTCATCCTTCACGGTAATCTTCAGCACGCCTTCGGGCTGGAGCACCTTGACCGCGCCGGTGATGGACGCGGTGTGCAGCCAGCCGGAGACCTCGCCGTTCCACCACACGTCCGGCTTGACCTCGCCCAAATCGCCGAAGCCGATGGCGTCGCGATGCCAGGCATAGAAGGTGATATCCGTGGCCGTGTCGTCCGGTTTCAGCGCGCTGTCCGGGAACGGGATCCACGTCACCTGGTTCCACACGCGCGTTTCCGGAGACATCCGCGCATAGGGCGTGTCCTTCACGTAGTCGCCGCTGGTGAACTGGTCATAGTTCATCAGCTTGTCCCACGGGTTGCTCGGAATGGCGCAGAAGATCGGCCCGGGCGTCATCTCGGTGAACTTCATCAGCTTCTGCGTGATGCGCTTGGCCTGCACGAGGTCGAAGACATTGGCCGATGTGCCGATCGTGTGCGCGGCGTCGTAGGTCTGCGCGGCGAATTCATCGATGAACAGCGCGTCGAACTTCCGCCCGAGGGCATTCAGGATCACCGTGTTGAGGGTGTCCTTCATGTTGGGCGTCATCTTCATCAGGTCTTCCTGATAGACGTAATCCGCCGCGTCGTAGATCGCCGGATCGGCGCTGACGATGTTCAGCGCGGCGTTCATCTTCGTCTTGGTGCTGCCGCGCGTGCGCTTGTGGGCCTTGCCCTTGCCGACGATACGCCAGTGGATTTTCTCCGCCGACACGCTCTCCGGCGTCCGCGCCGTGCCGCGCAGCCGGAAGCCCGTGTTCTGGAACTCCTGGAGAATTTCGGATGCCCAGGCTTCCTCGTAGCCATTGGGAATGGAGTGCATTGCGTCCTCCTGAATGATTTGATGTGCATGAAACCGTTCAGGACGAAGGCCGCCGGATGGCGCGGGCTGACCCGGCCAGACCGGGCAGAGGCCGCGCGGATGAAATCGCGGGTCAATCCGTCACGTCGCGCCAAGCATGAGGCAGCCCGGCGGGGTGGTGACAAAAAAAGAGCCCCGGCGGGCGGGCCGGGGCAGTCCAGGGAGGCACAGACCGTGGCGTCACCCCTGTTTTTTCTGTTGCGCGAAGAAGGCCATCGCCTTCTCGTCCCACTCCTTGCGAAACGCCGGATCATGTTTCGGCGATTGCGTGTTGTAGCGTTCGTCGGCGCGCGCCTTCTGGATGTCCTCAAGCGTCACGCCGCCGCCCGCTGGCGCGCCCGGCGGGGCGCCGGGGATGGCCGTCTCGGCGGCGGACATGGCCTTTTGCAGCCCTTCCAGCACGCGCACGCCGGATGCGTCCACAGCCAGCTCGAGCAGCGTTTTCGCGCCCGCGTCATCCAGCACCTTCCGCGCCTTCAGCCCGTTGACGAAATCCGCCACCTGGGCGACGCGTTTCTTGCCGGCCAGCGCCGCCTCCTCCGGCGTCGCCGCGCCGGCCTCCTCGCCCAGGGCGACCACCTCCTTTTCGATGTTGATGGGCGGCTCCAGCAGCCCGGCCCCGACGGCCTTCTCCAGAAAGGCGGGCGCGATGGCGGCGAACTGCTGATCGCCCAGCCGGGCCTCGTGCGCCACCTCGCGCAGCAGCTTCATCGCCGGATCGTCCGGGGCGAAATCCAGCCCCTTCGCCTTCAGATCATCCGGCAGCTCCACCTTGTAGCCATCGGCGCTTTCCGGCACCTGGCCCATGCTCTTGTGCGCCGTCTGATAGCCCTGATATCCCTTCCAGACCTTTTCCAGCGCCTCTTCCGGCGTCGCGCCGCGCATGTGCTCCGGCAGATAGTCCGGCGGCGCCCATTGCGGCGCGTCCTTCTCCGCCTCCGCGCCCGGCGCGGGCTGCTCCTGCGCCTGGCCTTCGCCACCGGCGGGCGGCGCTTGTGTTTCCATCGTGCCCGGATTGTCCGTCATCTCACTTCTCCTTGCTCAAGAATGCGCCGGACGCCATCTTGATGATGATGCGCGCCAGCGCGTTTTGCCCCTCGCGGAAGTGCCCGAAATCGATACGCACATCGCGCGGAGCATTCATGCCCAGCGGGTGCCAGGTCTCGCGATCCACCGTCTCGCGCCGCAGCCACTTCATGAAATCCGCCCCGCCATCAGTTCCGGCAAAGGCGCGCAGGGCGTGCATGGCGGCTTCTTCCAGCGCGTCCGGCTGGCGCATCGCCGCGCCATCCGGCGGCGCGCCGTCACGCAGCTTTTGCAGCTCGCTCCAGCTCATGCCGCCGCCCAGCAGCCGCCGGAACAGCCGCAGGGGCCGCCCTCGGCTGACGTGCTGGCGA
>JALUFY010000254.1 GCA_027051995.1 Hyphomicrobiales bacterium | reverse complement strand
GGCGTGGAGGGCGTGGCCTTCATCGGCGTGGCCAAGGGGCCCGACCGCAATGCGGGACGGGAGGTGTTCCACCTGCCGGACGGCGGCGAAATGCGCTTTGAAATGCGCGATCCGGTGCTATACTACCTGCAGCGGCTGCGGGACGAGGCGCACAGGTTCGCAATCGGCTCACACAGGGCGCGCAGGACACGCGAGGCCAGGGCCAATCCGCTGGATGGCATCCCCGGCGTCGGGCCGGGGCGCAAGAAGGCGCTTCTGGCGGCCTTCGGCTCGGCGCGGGCGGTGGCGCGCGCGGGGATTTCCGAGCTGGCCGCGGTGGATGGCGTCTCGGAGCGGCTGGCGAGGGTGATACATGACTATTTCAGATGATGCGGCGGGGAACAGGCGGCTGATGACGGGAGAAAGCGGCGGCAAGCTGGAAAACGGCGCACCGGGAGGCGGCGCGCGCGGGCGCGGCAATGTCGCCTGGCAGCTGCCGAACCTGCTGACATACGGGCGTATCGTGGCGGTGCCGCTTGTCGCGGGCTGTCTGCTGTGGGGCACGGATCAGGCCCGCTGGCTGGCGCTGGGCATCTTCATTCTCGCCGCCATCACAGATTTCTTCGACGGCTGGCTGGCGCGGTTGTGGAAGCTGCAATCCTCGCTGGGGCGCATGCTCGACCCAATCGCCGACAAGCTGCTGGTGGCCGGCGTGCTGCTGATGCTGGCGGCCAACGGCACCATCCACGGCCCGCACCTGTGGGCGGCCATCATCATCCTGTCGCGCGAGGTGCTGGTGTCGGGCCTGCGCGAGTTCCTCGGGCTGTTGCAGGTTTCTGTGCCGGTGACATGGCTGGCCAAGTGGAAGACCGCCATCCAGCTCACCGCCATCGGCTTTCTCATCACCGGCCCGGCGGGCGACAAGGTGCTGCCGCACGCCACGGCCATCGGCCTGGCGGGGTTGTGGATCGCCGCGGCGCTGACGCTCTATACCGGCTATGACTACTTCCGCGCCGGGTTGCATCATGTCATGGAAGACGGCGAATAAACGGACAAGCGGGCATCAAGGAGCAGGCCGGATGAAGATTCTCTATTTCGCATGGGTGCGCCAGAAACTGGGCAAGGCCTCCGAGGAGGTCTCTCCGCCGCCGGAAGTGACCACGGCGGGCGAGCTTCTGGCCTGGCTGCGCGGCCTGGACGAGGCCCACGCCGAGGCGCTCGCCGATACAGGCGCCCTGCGCATCGCCATCGACCAGCAGCATGCCGATCCGGACACCCCGGTGACGAACGCGAAGGAAGCCGCCTTCTTCCCGCCGGTGACGGGCGGGTGAGGGCTGGCAGGCTTTTCCGCTAACTGCGGGATGATTTTGCTCCCGCAGCGCCCGGTTCGCATTGGCGCTGCGCTGTTTGCGCCAAGGCTTTCATGGGCTACAATTACCGCATGGAACCGGAACACGGCAGTTTGCGCACGGATATCTTGCCCGCGCCGCAGCGGAGGCTGTGGAGCGAACTGCGGGCGACGCCGCCGGAATTCACGCTCTATGGCGGCACGGCCATAGCGTTGCAACTTGGCCACAGGCAGTCGGTGGATTTCGATTTCTTCGCCTTTCAGGACATTGACACCCACGGCCTTATGCATTCCGTCCCCTATCTGGCGAACGCCAGGGTTTTGCAGGCGGAGCCCAATACCCTGACAATGCTGGCGGACAGGGACGGCGGCGTGCGGGTATCCTTTTTCGGCCTGCCGCTCTTGCGGCGTGTCATGCCGCCGCTGAAATCCGGGGCGGCGGGGGTGAAGATCGCGCATCTGCTTGATCTGGCCGGGATGAAAATGGCCGTCATTCAGCATCGCGCGGAGCCGAAGGACTATCTGGATATTCACGCCATCTGGACATTGAGCGGGATAACGCCCGAGCAATCTCTCGCCGCCGCGAGCGTGATCTACACCGGGCGGTTCAACCCTTACGACACGCTGAAGGCGCTGGCCTATTTTGGTGAAGACCAGCTTGCCGGGTTGCCCGGGGAACTCAAGACGGCGCTGGCCGGAGCAGCGAAGGATTTCGATTTTTCGGCCATGCGGGCGCACCGGCATGATTATCTCACGGGGCTGTCATGATGTACGCCGCGACGGATAATCGCCGGAACAGGCGGGGCGGCATCGAGCCCGATGAGGAGACGCGGGCCATTGCGCGGCGGGTGATCTGGTTCGAGGAGCCCGAACAGGCGCTGGCGGATCGTGACCGTTTTCTGTGCTATCTGATGACGCATGGCTGCCCAGAAGACGTTTCCGCCATCGCCCGCCGCGTGGGCTGGCGGGCCTTTGGCGAGGCGCTGGATCATGCCCCGCCGGGGATCATGAACAGGCGCTCGTGGGCCTACTGGACGCTCGTTCTGGAGCGTTCCGGCGCGCCCTTCCCCGCACGGCGCGCAATTCCCGGCGCACATCATGACGATGAGGGTTGAGAGCTCCCGTGCGCGCCGGCGATATTCTCAACATTGTTGCTCTTTTGACAGACGGTAGCCCATAAACTTTTTACGACTTGAAATATGGAGAAAATACAGGGTCTTGTTGCATTTTCCCGAAGCCGGATTTTATTTCAGGTCATTCCCTCATACGTCGTTCCCGCGAAGGCGGGAACCCAAGTGTGAGTCTCCTCGCACCGCGGACAACAAGGCTGAATCTCCGGTTGTGCGTCATCACTCCAACTACCATTGTCCATGCAAGCCGGGATTCACACTTGGGTCTCCGCCTTCGCGGAGACGACGAAATTGTTGTTGCCCGTAGAACCAATGCTAACTGCTGGAGACTACAGCAACGATCCGGGTTATCATCATATCCTTGGCCGCGAGGGGGCAGCGCAAAGCGCAATGTGGCTCAGCGGGCAAGCAGGACGGTCTTGCACAGGGGCGGCAGGTTTTGCAGGGTGATCTGGCGTTTCGGCCTGGGTTTTCTGGGGCGCGGGCGGGGCAGGGGGATGCCGTGCCAGAAGCGCCTGACCTTGACGCGTTTGCCGCCGCCCCAGGGCTTGTTCGAATACCAGTAGGCCAGATGCGCGCCGCAGCCGGTGCCGTCCCTGGGGCGCGGATCGCCCTGGTTCTTGCAGTTCAGAGCGCCCCTTGGGCAGCGCAGGCGGATGTGGA
>JALUFY010000253.1 GCA_027051995.1 Hyphomicrobiales bacterium | reverse complement strand
TGCCCAGGCATTCGGTATATTCGAAAAACGGCGTCTCCAGCGGCGCGGGCCATCGTGGAGGGCATCCGCGAGGTTTACGAGGCCTATGGCTTCGCGCCGCTGGAGACGCCGTTTTTCGAATATACCGAATGCCTGGGCAAGTTTCTGCCGGACGAGGACAGGCCCAATGAGGGCGTCTTTTCGTTGCAGGACGAGGACGATCAGTGGCTGAGCCTGCGCTATGACCTGACCGCGCCGCTGGCCCGCCACGTGGCGGAGCATTACGACCGGCTGCCCAAGCCCTTCCGCAGCTACCGGGCGGGATGGGTGTTCCGCAATGAAAAGCCGGGGCCGGGGCGCTTCCGCCAGTTCATGCAGTTCGACGCCGATTCGGTGGGCACCGCCTCGGTGCTGGCCGACGCCGAAGTCTGCATGATGGCCGCCGACACCTTCGAGAAGCTGGGCATCGCGCGCGGCGATTACGTGCTCAGGGTCAACAACCGCAAGATTCTCGACGGCGTGCTGGAGGCCGTGGGCCGGGCGGACGAGGCGGCTAGGCTGACCATCCTGCGCGCCATCGACAAGCTGGACAGGCTGGGGCCGGAGGGCGTGCGCCTGCTGCTGGGCGAGGGGCGCAGGGACGAATCGGGCGACTTCACCAAAGGCGCCGGGCTGGACGAGGAGCAGATCGGGCGCGTCATGGGCTTTGTCGAGGCCGGACTGGAGAGCGCCTCGCGCGGCGATGTGCTGGCGCGGCTGGAAAGGCTCGTTGGCGCATCGGAGCGCGGGCGGGAAGGCATCGGCGAGCTTGAGGAAATGGCGGCCTTTCTGGACGCGGTGGGATACGGCGCGGAGCGCATCGCGTTTGATCCGTCCGTGGTGCGCGGGCTGGGCTATTACACCGGGCCGGTGTTCGAGGCCGAGCTTCTCTTCGAGGCGCGCAACGAGGAGGGCCAGCTGGTGCGCTTCGGCTCCGTCGGCGGCGGCGGGCGCTATGACGACCTTGTGGCGCGCTTTCGCGGCCAGCCCGTTCCGGCCACGGGCTTTTCCGTCGGCGTCTCGCGGCTTCAGGCGGCGCTTTCCCACCTTGGCAAGCTGGACGCGCATGGCCAGACAGCGCCCGTCGTGGTTCTGGTCATGGATCGCGGCCGCGCGGCGGATTACTGGCGCATGGTGGAGGAGCTGCGCGGCGCGGGCCTGCGCGCGGAGATGTACATGGGCGCGTCCGGCATGAAGGCGCAGATGAAATACGCCGACAGGCGCGGCGCGCCGCTGGCCGTCATCGAGGGCGAAGACGAGCGCGAAAAGGGCGTGGTGCAGATCAAGGATCTTATCGAGGGGCGCAAAAAGGCCGAGGCCATTTCCTCGCGCGCGGAATGGGTTTCCGAGCGGCCCGCCCAGATCACCGCGCCGCGCGAAAAACTGGTGGAGACGGTGCGCGAGATGCTCGCCGCGCGGCGGGAGAGCGCCTAGATGCCCGCTTCGCTGACAGCGGCCGGGCGCAAGGCCCTGCAGGCGCAGAACAGGGCCATCATGGAGCTGTTCGAGGCGCGCGGCTTCGAGCATATCCGCCCGCGCATATTGCAGCCGGCGGATGTGTTCCTTGAGAAATCCGGCGAGGACATCCGCGCCCGCACGTTCCTGTTCACCGACCCGGACGGGCAAAGGGAGCTGTGCCTGCGGCCCGACCTGACGGTGCCCACGTGCCGCTATCATCTGGCGGCGGCGGAGGATGCGGCGGCGGAGGCGAAATACTGCTATCGCGGCCCGGCCTTCCGCTTTCACGGGGGGAGCGATCCGCTTTTTTCCGGCGAGTTCGAGCAGGCGGGCGTGGAGTGGTTCGGCGCGGCTGATGCGCCGCGCGCCGATGCGGAAATCCTCGGGCTGGCACTGGAGGCGCTGAAAATCTCCGGCCTTGCCGCCCCGGACGTCATGACGGGCGACGTGGCGCTCATCCGGGCGCTGCTGGCGAGCATGAACATGCCGGAGCGCTGGCGGCGCAGGCTGCTGATGCGCTTTCGCCGCCCCGCCGACTTCCACGCCACGCTGCGGCAAATGGCCTCGCGCGATGACGGGCCGCGCACATCTCTTTCCGGTCTCGTGGACAAGCTGGCGGGCTTCTCCGGGCAGACGGGGCTTGATGAGGCCATCGCACTCGTGGAGGCGGAGCTGGCGCGGCGCGAACTGCCGCTCGTTGGCGGGCGCGACGCAGAGGCCATCGCCAGACGGCTGCTGGAGAAGGCGCAGGACCGCAAGACGCCGCCCCTGCCGCCCGCCGCCGTGCGGCTGGTGGAGGATTTCCTGGCCATTTCCGGCCCGGTGAAGGGCTGCGCGGGCCAGCTGATGGACATCGCCAAGCGGGCGGGCAAGCCGATGAAGCTGGCCGTCGAGGACTATCTCAGGCGGCTTGAGCACCTGCCGGACGGCGGCCGGGTGGCCTTTGACGCGGGCTTCGGGCGCGCCTTCGACTACTACACCGGCTTCGTCTTCCAGATCGAGGCGGAAAGCGGCGGCAAGACCCTGGCGGTGGCCGGCGGGGGGCGCTATGACGGCATGCTGGCCGGCCTTGGCGGGCCGGATACGCCGGCCTGCGGCCTTGGCATCCACACCGAACGGCTGCTGATGGCGGCGGGAGGCGCGGCATGAGCAAGCATCTGGTCATCGCCCTGCCCTCCAAGGGGCGGCTGATGGAAAAGACGCAGGAGCTTTTCGGCCGCGCCGGATACGAGATTTCGCGCATCGGCCACGAGCGCGGCTACCGTGGCGCGATCAGGGGGATGGAGGATGCCGAAATCGCCTTTCTCTCGGCTTCGGAAATCGCCCATCACATCCGCGAGGGCAAGATCGATCTGGGGGTGACCGGCGAAGACCTGCTGCGCGAGAACATCGCACGGCTGGAGGAGACGGCGGAAATCCTCGCGCCCCTGCGCTTCGGATACGCCGACGTGGTGGCCGCCGTGCCGGAAAGCTGGCTGGACTGCGCCACCATGAGCGATCTGGAGGAGATCTCCGAGGAGTTCCATGCCCGCCACGGGCGCAGGCCGCGAGTGGCGACGAAATACCTGCGCCTGACGCGCCGCTTCTTCGCCCGCCACGGGATCTCGGGCTACCGCACCGTGGTCAGCCTGGGGGCCACAGAAGGCGC
>JALUFY010000252.1 GCA_027051995.1 Hyphomicrobiales bacterium | reverse complement strand
GTGGGGCTGATCCAAAGGATCACCCCGCGCAAGCGAACCAAGCCAGGCCAAGAAGTTTCTTCCCTCCCTCTTCTTCTTTCCTCCCTGGCTTCACACTGACCCGGCTTCTTCAAGCCGGGTCTTTTTTTTGTCCGCGCGCGGGATTTGCGCCTGCTCAGGGCCGGCGCAGGATCAGCGTGCTCCATTCCTCCACCCGGATGCGCTTTTCCAGCCGCAGGCCGCGCGCTCCATATGCGGCCAGAAGCATCGCCTCCTGAGAGCGCAAAAGCCCCGACAGCACCAGCCGCCCGCCCCGCGCCACCTGCGCGCACAGCTCCCCGGCCATGCGCTTGAGCGGCCCGGCCAGGATATTGGCCAGCACGAGATCATAGGGCCCGCCAGCGCGGATGGCCGCATGGCGCGTCCCCGGCGCGGCGGCGAAACGCACCAGCGGGCCCGCCCCGTTGGCCCGCGCGTTGGCCCGCCCGACGGAAACCGCGACGGGATCGATATCGCTGGCCAGGGCGGGAGACTTCCACAGCCGGGCCGCCGCGATGGCCAGCACGCCGGTGCCCGCGCCCACGTCCAGCAGGCGGCGCGGACGGGATGTCTTCGCCAGCTCCTCCAGCGCCAGAAGGCAGCCCATCGTCGTGCCGTGATGGCCGGTGCCGAAGGCCGCGCCCGCGTCGATCTCCAGACAGATGCCCGCCGCCGGGCGCTTGCCGCGGTCATGCGCGCCATGAATGAAGAACCGCCCGGCCCGCACCGGGGCCAGCCCCTTGAGGCTCTCGGCCACCCAGTCGGTATCCGGCAGGGCCTGCCGCCGCAGAACATCCGGCGCAAGCCCCGCATCCTTCAGCGCCGCCGCCAGGGCATCCAGATCGGCCCCGGCCTCGTAATAGGCCTGCACCCGCCATATCCCCGCCGCCTCGTCAATCTCCGCCAGAGACACGGCAGACGCCTCCGGCCGGACCAGCTCGGAGACGAGCGCGGAGAGAAACTCCGCTTCATCGCGCTTGAGGGCCGCGCTCGCCAGATGGATGACGCCGCTCATTTCCCGTCTCCCTTGCGCGCCCGCACATGGCGGGTGAAGATCCCGGCGATAATGGCCGCCGCGACGGTGGTGATGAGCAGATTGGCATTGCCGTTGAGCGGCGAGAAGGCCAGCGCCACCTTCACCAGAACGAAACATCCCACGGCCAGAACCAGCGGCCCTATAAACTCCTTCATGACCGTCTCCTTGCTTGCGCGCCCGCTTTGCATACCATGCGCCACCCGGATGCGGAACAGCGGATCGCATGACCATTTCTGCACGGCAGAAGCAGGGAGGTTCATGCCAAGCGCCCGCATGCGAAAGGTGGAAAAGGCGCAATTGCGCCTTCGCGCGGGAAGGGGGCTGATGCTATACAAGAACAAAATACGAATCAGAACCGTGATTTTGTGCTGGGCCGAGAGATGTCCGATCCGTTCGAGCTTGATGATTTCGATGCGCCCGTCCCGCCGCTTTCGGCGCGGGCGGCCGCCGCGCGGACGGGCGCGGCGGACTATCTGGAAGGGCTGAACCCGGAGCAGCGCGCGGCGGTGGAGACGACGGAAGGCCCGCTGCTGGTGCTGGCCGGGGCGGGCACCGGCAAGACCCGGGCGCTGACCACGCGGCTGGCGCACATCCTGGCCACCAACCGCGCCTGGCCGGGGCAGATTCTGGCCGTCACCTTCACCAACAAGGCGGCGCGCGAGATGAAGGAGCGCATCCGCGCCCTCATCGGCGATATCGTCGAGGGCATGACCTGGCTGGGCACCTTTCATTCCATCGGCGTCAAGCTCTTGCAGCGCCACGCCGAACTGGCCGGGCTGAAAAGCGGCTTTTCCATTCTCGACACCGACGACCAGTTGCGCCTCATCAAGCAGGTCATGGCGGCGGAGAACATCGACGACAAGCGCTTTCCGCCCCGCCAGATGGCCGGGCTGATCGACGGCTGGAAGAACCGCGGGCTGTCGCCCTCCGCCGTGCCGAAGGGCGAGGCGGCCGGTTTCGCCAATGGCCGGGCCGGGGCCATATACGGGCTTTATCAGCGCCGCCTGGCCGATCTCAACGCGGTGGATTTCGGCGATCTGCTCATCCTGCCCCTGCGCATCTTTCAGGCCAATCCCGGTCTGCTGGCGGAATACCGCAAGCGCTTCCGCTACATGCTGGTGGACGAATATCAGGACACCAACGTGGCGCAATACATGCTGCTGCGCCTGCTGGCCGGCAGGGACGGCAACATCTGCTGCGTCGGCGACGACGATCAGTCCATCTACGGCTGGCGCGGCGCGCAGGTGGAGAACATCCTGCGCTTCGAGAAGGATTTTCCCGGCGCCAGGATCATCCGCCTGGAGCGCAATTACCGCTCCACCTCGCACATTCTGGCCGCCGCCTCGCACCTCATCGCCCACAACGCCGGGCGGCTGGGCAAGACGCTGCGCTCGGAGCTGGGCGAGGGCGAGAAGGTCATGCTGCGCGCCCACTGGGACGACATGGAAGAAGCCCGCACCATCGCCGATGACATGGAGGCGGCGCAGCGGGCCGGGCGGAAGCTCTCCGGCATGGCGGTGCTGGTGCGCGCCTCCTTTCAGATGCGGGCGCTGGAAGAGCGCTTCATCGAGGTGGGCCTGCCCTACCGCGTCATCGGCGGGCCGCGCTTCTACGAGCGGCTGGAGGTGCGCGACGCCCTGGCCTATCTGCGGGTGATCCATTCGCCGGATCACGATCTGGCCTTCGAGCGCATCATCAACACGCCAAAGCGCGGCGTGGGCGCGGCCAGCGTGCAGAAGATGCACGCCTTTTCCCGCATGCGCGGGGTCTCGCTCTATCGCGCCGCCGAATTGATGACGCAGGCCGGGGAGCTGCCGGCGCGGGCCCGCAATGCGCTGAAAGCCCTGCTGGAGAGCTTCGCCCGCTGGCGCGACATGGCGCGCGAGACGCCCCCGTCCGATCTTGCCGGGGTGGTCATTGACGAATCGGGCTATTCGGCCATGTGGAAGGCCGACAAGTCGCCAAAGGCTCAAGGGCGGCTGGAAAACCTCAAGGAGCTGGTGCGCTCCATGGAGGAATTCGATAGCTTGAGCGGCTTTCTGGAGCATGTGTCGCTGGTCATGGCCGCCGACGAGGCG
>JALUFY010000251.1 GCA_027051995.1 Hyphomicrobiales bacterium | reverse complement strand
GCTCCACCCTGCGCGATGAGCCGGCTCAGAGGCTCTGTTTCGGAGACCGCCGGGCGCGTCTCCCCGGCCAGCGCCAGAATGGCCGCGCCATCGCGCAGGGTGGAGCCGAAATCACTCCGCCATTCATTGGATTTGGCCTTCTCCAGCCGCCGCAGGGCCTCGGCGAAGGTGCGCTTCGCCCGCGTGGCGTCGCCATAAAGGGCGAGCGCCGCGCCGATATGGGCGATGGCCAGGGGCGTGCCCAGATCATCAATCTTGCTCTCCGCCAGCCAGCGCAGATCGCCGATGGAGGCGCGGCGGTTGCGCGCCAGCACGTAATAGGCATAGGCCTGATCCGGGCCGGCGGCGTTGGCGTCCTGCGCCAGCCTGTTTTGCAGGAAATCCAGCGCCAGTTTCAGCATCTGCTCCGGCACGGCGTATTTCTCCTCCCGCGCGCGAGTCAGGAAATCCGTCACATAGGCGCTCAGCCACAGATCGTTATCGCTGTCGAAATCCGATCCCCACAGGGAGAAGCCGCCGCTCGGCGCCTGATAGGAGACAAGCCGCCTGATGGCCTTTCGCACCCGCTCGCGGATGGATGGCATCTCGCCGAATCCGGCCTTCATGGCCACCTGCGGCAGATAGAGCAAGGGCAGCGCCTTTGACGTGGTCTGCTCGGCGCAGCCATAGGGGTAGCGGTCAAGCGACAGCAGCAGCGAAGGCACGTCGATGCCGCGCAGATGCGAAGCGCTGATGCCGATTTTCGCCCCGCCGGCCACGAAACCGTCCAGCAGCTCGCCATCCAGCCGGATGGAGCCGCCCGCAGCCAGTTTCAGCTTGCGGAACTGCGTTACCGGCGGTTGCGCGGCGCGCACCGGAATGGTCAGCGTCTGGCTGAGCGAGATGTCCGGCGCGCGGCTCAGCGTCACCGTGACATGCGAAAGCCCCGCATGCACGCCGCGCAACGGCACGCGCACCGCCGTCCGCGCCCCCTTCTCCAGCTTGAGGGTGGAAGGAAAAGCGCCCTCCTCCACCGCGAGTCCGCCATCGGCGCGCACGCTCAGCGCGTAATCGCCCGCCGGGCCGTCCACGTTGTTGATGTCCAGCCGCACCCGCGCGGCATCCCCCGGAGCCAGGAAACGCGGCGCGGAGGCAAGCGCCACCACCGGATCGCGGATGATCAGCTCCTGTTCGGCATGCCCCACGCCCTGCCTGGTCCAGGCAACGGCCATCAGCCGCCCCTTGCCGTTGAACTGTGGCAGCGTGAAGCGCGCCTCGCCCCTGCCGTTTTCATCCAGCCGCACGACGCCGGAATAGAGCGCCAGCAGCGGCTGCGTCGGCGGGCTGCCCTTTGTCTTCAGCCCGCCCGGCCCGTCGCCGCCGGAGCGCACCAGCCCCGGCGCGCCCAGCCGGCCGTCGATCAGCCGCCCGTAATGATCGAGAATTTCAAGCCCCAGCTTGCGCTGGCCGAAATACCAGGCGTCCGGATCAGGCGTCCTGAAACCCGTCAGCGAGAGAATGCCCTCGTCCACCAGCGCCACGGTCACAAAGGCCCGCTGGCCCGCCGCCAGATTGCTCACCGAGACGGGAATGCGCACCTCGCGGCGCGGCAGCGCCTTCTTTGGCGCGTCCAGTTTCACCGCCAGCTTGCGCGCGCCGGGCTCCACCGCGATCCAGCGCAGGCCAAGGGCCCGCCTGGGCAGATGATAGCGCGGCCCCTCGCGCCCGGGGCGGAACACGCTGAGAACCACATAGGCCCCCGCGCCCCAGTCCTTCACCGGCACGGTGATGCTGTTTTCGCCCGCCCGCACGTCCACCAGCCGCCAGTCGCGCAGCGCCCCGGAGCCGATGACCACCAGCCCCTTGCCGGCGAAACGCGACGTGAAGGAGACCTTCGCCTCCTCGCCCGGCGCGTAGGTTTTCCTGTCCAGCGCCATTTCGATGTTGTCCGGCGTATCGGCGCTGGCGCTGTCCGAATACCACCCGGCGTAGAACTCCACGCTGGAGACCGGCGCGTCGTCATCGTTTTCATCGCCGTGACGCACCTCCAGCCGGTAGCGGCCCCATTTGACATCCGCGCCGATGCTGGCCGGAGCCTCCGCCGCGATGTCCACCACGCCCTCGGCGGCCTTGTGCGGCACGTCCACGCCCTCATAAGACCACTCGTCATCCTTCTTGGCCCACTGGTATTCGCGCTCGATACGATAGAGCGTCCAGCGCGCCCCGGGCATGGCCATGCGCTTGCCGTCCCTGCCCACGGCGATGACGGAAAAGCGCACATGGGAATCTTCTTTCGCCTCGCCCTCAAAGCCGGGTTTGATGCCGATCATCGGCTTTTTCAGCGCGAACGGCACGGTAACGGAGCGCTCCACGGCGCGCCCGCCCGCCTCGCCAAGCCGCAAGGTCACGGTCATTTCCAGAGGCCGGGTGGAAAAGGGCAGCTCCATCCCGCCGGTCTTGACCACCGCCTGGCCCTTGTCATCGGTCTTGGGCAGAGCATCAAGCGTCTGGCGCTCCATGACGGCCTCTTCATCCGCCAGTCCGAAGCGGTAGCCGTCAAAACCTTTCAGGCCGCGTCTGGAGCGCACGATGGTCTCGCCTTCCAGCCACAGACCCGCCGCCGGCGCGCCATAAAGATACTTGCCGGTCACGCGGATTTGCGCCCCCTTCTCCGCATCCGCAAGCGGCGTGATGGGCTCCAGCTTCAGCGCCAGCCGCTCCGGAGTGAACTCCTCCACCAGGAATCGCTTGGCGGCCAGAGGCGCGCCCTTCGGGTCAGCGTAAAAGGCCACCTTCCACGTCCCCGTCATGGCGATGTCCAGCAGTTTCATCTCCGCCAGATGCCCGCCCGCGCCCGCATCGCGCGTCACCAGGCGGCGCGCCTCCTTGCCGTCCGGGCGGGTGAACACCGCCGTCAGCGGCATCGCCGGCGCGGCCTTGCCCCGCGCATCGCGCAGCAGCGCCCCGGCGTGCACCGTCTCGCCGGGCCGGTAGATGCCCCGGTCCAGCCACACGAAGGTATCCAGCGCCCCCGCCGGCGGCCGCCCGGCCACGCCCCTGTCCGACAGATCGAAGCTGTCGCGGCTCAAGTCGATCATGGTGAAATCGCCGTCATCGCCAAGCGCCAGCAGGATTTGCGGCCTGTTGGGCCCCGATCCG
>JALUFY010000250.1 GCA_027051995.1 Hyphomicrobiales bacterium | reverse complement strand
GCTCACCCCCATCAGGCCGGAGCCGCGCATCGTCACCACGCTGCTGACGCTCAATGCCGGGCTGGTGGTGCTGATGATGATTCTCATCGGCTGGCAGATCATCCTGCTGATCAGGGCGCGGCGGCGCCACATCGCCGGCTCCGGGCTGCATGGGCGCATCGTCACCATGCTTTCGCTGTTCGCCGCCATTCCGGCGGTCATCGTGGCCATTTTCGCTTCCGTAACACTCAATCGCGGCCTTGACGCATGGTTCTCCCAGCGCACCCAGTCCATTGTCGACAGGGCCGTCAATGTCGCCCAGACCTACATTCAGGAAAAGACCGACTTGGCGCGTCTGGACCTCTCCGGCATTTCCAGCGACATCGAGGCCAACCGCAAGCTCTTCGATACCGACCGGCGCACCTTCATCCGCCGCGTCGCCATGCTGGCGGCGGTGCGCGGCCTGCCAGCCATCTTCATCATCGACCGCAAGAACAGGCGTCTCGACGTCATGGCGCGCGCCAACGACAAGATCGTATTCCGCCCGCCGCCGCCCGCCGCCTTTGACGCCGCCGCCAAAGGCAAGGCGCTGGTCATGGGGCCGGGGCCGGGCGACAACATCATCCGCGCCCTGAAGAAGCTCGACAATCTCGGCGACCGTTATCTCTACATTTACCGCATCGTCAACAAGGACGTGCTCAAGCAGCTGGTCAAGGCGCGCCGCGAGCGCGACGAGTTCGCCTCTCTCAAGCAGCAGCGCTTCGGCCTGCAGGTCACCTTCGCGCTCATGTATGCCTCGGTCACCTTCATCTTTCTGCTGGCGGCCATCTGGTTCGGCCTGTGGTTCGCCGACAGGCTGGTGGAGCCGGTTGTCGGCCTCATTCGCGGCGCCCGGCAGGTTTCGCGCGGCAATTTCGACATCAAGGTGCCTGAAGAGCGCGCCTCCGGAGATATCCGCACCCTGCTGCGCGCCTTCAACCAGATGACCAGCCAGCTGAAATCACAGCGCGCCGAGCTGCTCGACGCCTATCACAAGCTCGATCAGCGCAGGCGCTTCACCGAGGCGGTTCTGGCCGGGGCCTCGGCGGGCGTCATCGGCCTGGATCAGGCTGGCCGCATAACACTCGCCAACCGCTCGGCCCTGCAACTGCTGGGAATGCGCAAGACGGATCTGGTGGGCAGGCCGCTGGCCGAAGTATTGCCGGAGTTCGCTCCGGTCTTCGCCAGCGCGCGGACCAGAAAGTCCGGTTTCGCCGAACAGCACATCACCCGCCACGCGGGCGAGGAGGAGCGCGCCTTCCTGCTGCGCGTCACCACCGAGCGCGAAGAGGGGCAGGTGTTCGGCCATGTCATTACCTTTGACGACATCACTGAACTGCTTTCGGCCCAGCGCACCGCCGCATGGGCCGATATCGCCCGGCGCATCGCCCACGAGATCAAGAATCCGCTGACCCCCATCCAGCTCTCGGCGGAGCGCCTGAAACGGCGCTACAGGCGCGAAATCACCAACAAGCCGGAAATCTTCGAGCAATGCACGGACACAATCATCCGCCAGGTGGGCGATATCGGCCGCATGGTGGATGAATTCTCCTCCTTCGCCCGCATGCCCGCCGCCCATATGGAGCCCAATGATCTTGTGCAGGTGGTCAAGGAGGCTCTGCTGTTGCAAAGGGTCAGCAGCGATGACGTGCGCTTCGAGATGACGCTGCCGGACGAGCCCCTCGTCTTCGCCTTCGACCGGCGGCTGATCACCCAGGCGCTGACCAATCTGGTCAAGAACGCCCGCGAATCCATCGAGGCCCGGCTGGAAGAGGCCCCCGAGCCGCCCGGCCATATCCGGGTGGAGGTCTTCACCGAAGGCGAAAAGGCCTTCATCCGCGTCACCGACAATGGCAGGGGGCTGCCGAAAAAGGACCGCCGCCGCCTCACCGAGCCTTACATGACCACCCGCTCCAAGGGCACGGGGCTGGGGCTGGCCATCGTCAAGCGCATCATGGAAGAGCACGGCGGCGAAATCCGCTTGGATGATGCGCCGGAAGGAAGCGGCGCGATGATGACCCTGGTGCTGAGCATGGCCATGCAGGCCCATGAAAGGCCGCTGGAAGAGACGGCGGCGGAAACGAACAAGACCCCACGAAAAGAGGGCGCGAAATCATGAGTGCGGACATACTCATCGTTGACGACGAAGCCGATATCCGCGAGCTGATCGGCGGCATCCTGGAAGACGAGGGCTTCGAGCCGCGTCTGGCCCATGACAGCACCTCGGCGCTGGCCGCCATCAGGGAGCGCCGCCCGGCGCTGATCGTGCTGGATATCTGGTTGCAGGGCTCGCGCCTGGATGGCCTGGAGCTGCTGGAGGCCGTCAAGGCCGAGCACCCCGATCTGCCGGTGGTCATCATCTCCGGTCACGGCAATATCGAAACCGCCGTGGCGGCCATCAAGAAGGGGGCTTACGACTATATCGAAAAGCCCTTCAAGGCAGACCGTCTGGTGCTGGTGGTCAACCGGGCGCTGGAGACATCGCGGCTGCGGCGCGAGAACGTCGATCTCAAGGAGCGCGCCGGCGGGCAGTGGCGCATGGCCGGATCGTCGCCCGCCGTGCGCCGTCTGGCCCAGGATCTGAAGAAGATCGCGCCGGCCAATTCGCGCGTGCTCATCACCGGCCCGATGGGCGCGGGCAAGGAGCTGACGGCGCGCACCCTGCATGAATGGTCATCGCGGCGCGACGGCCCCTTCGTCATCCTGCCCGCCGCCGCCCTGTCGCCGGAGCGCATGGAAGAGGAGCTTTTCGGCGTCGAGGCCAGGGACGGCGGACACCGCGTCGTTGGCAAGCTGGAGGAGGCCCACGGCGGCACCCTTTACATCGACGAAGTCTCCGACATGCCGCTGGAGACGCAGGGCAAGGTGCTGCGCGTTCTCGTCGATCAGACATTCCCGCGTGTGGGCGGCGAAACCCCGGTCAAGGTGGATGTGCGCATCGTCTCCTCCTCGAGCCGCGACCTGGAAGAGCTGATCCGGCAAAAGGCCTTCCGCGAGGATCTCTATCACCGTCTCGCCGTGGTGCCCCTGCGCGTGCCGTCTCTGGCCGAGCGGCGCGAGGACATTCCCGAACTCGTGGATTATTTCATCGAGCAGTATTCGCGTGCCTCCGGCCAGCCGCCGCGCAGGCTCTCGGAGGACGCCATCGCCCTTTTGCAGGCCCGTGACTGGCCGGGTAACGTGCGCCAGCTGCGCAATTACATCGAGCGGCTGATGATCCTGTGCGGGGCGGAGGGAAGCGGCGAAATCACCCCGGACATGCTGCCGCGCGAAGAGCCCGCCACGGCGGAGGGAGACGGCGGCTTCGACATGGAGCGCCTCATGGCCCTGCCATTGCGCGAGGCCCGCGAGGCCTTCGAGCGCGCCTTTCTCGCCGCCCAGCTGACCCGCTTTTCCGGCAACATCTCACGCACCGCCGCCGCCATCGGCATGGAACGCTCCGCCCTGCACCGCAAGCTCAAGGGCCTGGGACTGAGTTGAAGGGGGCTGGGTCTGCCCAGTCTTTCACTCTCCCTGCGCGCGCAGAATGGCCTCGGCGATTTCAACGAAGCCCGCGCCGCCTCTTTGTGACGCCACCCAGGACGGGGGCGTTTCGATCCGGCCGGGAAAATCCGCCACGTTGGCCACGCCGCAGGCGTTCGGGAAAAAGGCGAACATGGGCGCATCATTGGGGCTGTCGCCGCAATAGATCACCTTGTCCCTTTCCTTCTCCAGATCGAAGCCGAGCACATCGCGGGCCAGCACGCGGGCCATGGACAGCTTGTCATGCTCTCCGAACCAGCAGTTGACATGAATGGAGGAGATTTTCGCCACCGCCCCTTCCTGCTCGCAGATGGCCTTGATCCTCTCCGCCGCCGCCAGGTCCAGCGGCGGCACGTCCTCGCGGAAATCGATGGCCAGATCGGTTTCCCGGTAGGCCTGATCGGCGGCCACCGCGCAGCCGGGAACCTCTCTCAGCGCCCGCCTTGCGATATGCGCCATTTTCTCACGCGCCGCCCGCCGGTCTTCGGCGCTGGCGGCGTAAATGCGGCGCATGGTTTTGTTTTCCGCGTCATGGGCGAAACAGAAGGCGCCGTTTTCGCCCACCACGCCGCTGACCGGCCAGAAGCGGGCAATCATGTCGCACCACCCGGCGGGCCGGCCCGTGATCAGCGCCACATGCAGCCCGGCGTCATGCAGCCGCTCGAGCGCCGCGTAGGAGGCGGCGGGCAGGCGGCCTTCGCTGGTGATGGTGTCGTCGATGTCCGCCATCACAGTGGTAACGGCCCGCAAAACCGCGCGGGGCATGTTGGAGACGGGTTGCATGGGCATGTGACCTCGCGGGGGCTCAAAGGATGTGGCGGCCATGCGGTCATAGCAGAACCGGCGGCGCGGCCAAAGGGCCCGCGCGAGGCCGGAATGTCATGATGCGCCGGCGCCTTTCTCCGCTCCCTTTTGCCGGCCGTATATCCAGGCCGGGAAGCCGGCGGCGGCGTAGATGCCCGCCACGGCGGCCAGGGTCAGCGGCTTTTCCGTGCCCAGATGAACCAGGAGCAGCACGACGGTCACGCTCATCAGCGCGATGCCCGCCGCGATGATCCACGGCTTCGAGCCGGTTTTGGCGCGCAGCTTCCAGTTGGCCACGGAGACGCCGATGGAGACAAGCAGGAATGTCATGGACGAAAAGGAGGCGATGACCTCAAGCCCGCCCAGCAGGGTGAAGGCCCCGGCCAGACCGCTCAAGACAATGACGGCCAGCCACGGCGCGCCCGTCTCGTTGCGCGCGGCGAGCCAGGCCGGCATGCGCCGTTCCCGCGCCATCTCCGCCATCATGCGGGCCGAGCCCAGCACCGTGGCGTTGATGGCCGACGAGGTGGCCAGAAGGGCGGCGATGCCCACCATGATGACGCCGGCCTCGCCGAGCACCGGCCGGGCCGCCTCCGCCAGGGCGTATTCCTCCGCCTTGATCAGTTCGGGGATGGGCAGATTGCCGATGGCCACCACCGCCAGCAGGATGTAGATAGCCGAGGTGATGGCGATGGCGCCATAGATGCCCCGTGGAATGTTCCTGTCCGGATCGCGCGTTTCGGTCACCGTGTTGGTGATCAGCTGAAAGCCCTCGAAGGCGACGAAAATGAGCGCTCCGGCCATGAAGACGGAAGCCCCGCCCTTGTCGAACAGCGGAAAGAGATTGTGATGCGAAATGGTCTTCATTCCGGCCACGGCGAAGACCGCGAGAATGAGAATCTTGGCGTAAACGACCAGATCCTCGGTATGGCCGGAGGCGCGCGCGCCGCGCAGATTGACCAGCAGGAAGAAGATCAGCACCGCCAGGGACATGGCCATGCGGATCACCGGCGCGCCGGACTGGCCGATCAGATCGGCGCCATAGGCCCCGAAGGTGAAGGCGTAGAGCGCCAGCGTGCCCACATAGCCGATGGTCACCGTCCAGCCCGTCATGGTGGGGATTTCCGGCCTGTGGGGGAAGGCGCGCATCAGATAGATGTAGGAGGCCCCGTCATTGCGGAAGGTCAGGGCCAGTTTGATATAGGAATATCCGGCGAAAAAGGCCACGAAGGAGCCGATGAGAAAGGCGAAGGGGGCCGCGTGTCCGGTGATCGAGACGGCCAGCCCCAGCATGGAGAAGATGCCGCCGCCAATCATGCCGCCGACGCCCAGCGCGATCAGCTCCAGCAGGCCAAGCGCCTTCTTGCCGCCTTGGCGGGTTTGTTCCTGCACCGGTTCACCCCCTCAGCTTGCCGCGCGCGCTCTCCAGCAGCGCGGCGATCTCCCTGGCCGGCTTGTGCGTGACGCGGCAGATCTGCTCGATGGTGAAACCGAGCCGGAAATAGAGCAGGGCGGCGCGGCGCTCCAGCTTGTCCAGCCTCGCCGGCGCGCTTTCGCAGATGCTGATCAGCTCTTCCGGCGCGATGGCCTGGGAGGCGATCACGTCTTCCCACTTCAGCGCTTCATCAGGCTGATACCATTCGTAGAAGCTCTCGTCGTCGTCATAGTTGGGATCAAGCACCAGAGGATCATCCGGGATGACCTGATCCGTAGAGAGGGTTTCGTGTTTCTGGATGTCGCGGCGGCGCGCCGCCAGCTTGTCGGCGGCGCTGAACAGCATGGCGTAAAGCCAGGCGCGCGCTTCCATGCCCCGCGGTTTTTTCGCCCGGTTGTCCCAGGCCTGAATGAGCGCGGCGCCCACCAGCTCTTCCGGCGTCATGTAGCGGGGCGGGAAATCGCCGACGTCCTCGAAATAGGCCACCTCGTGTCTGGCGGCCTCGAGCAGCCCGGCCATTTCCTTCTCCGCCAGCGCGTCAAACGCGGCCTTGTCACCCTTTTCGATCTTTTCCCAGTCAGCCCTGGTCATGATCCCGCTCCTTTGAAAATGTCTCTTTCTTCGTATCTGGGCCGGAGGCGGGGACTATTCAAGCTAGTGCTCCCTTTCCGTCCCGGAATCGCGTTCGGAATCGCGCCGCGCGCCTGAATGCCCGTCCGCGGCGTGCGTGAGATACAGGGCCAGGCCAATCAGGGCGATGCCGCCTGCGAAGCTGAGCATGTCCCTGGCGGATGTGAAGGTCATGCCGATGGCGTGCTCGAAGAACTTGACCACTAGAATCATCAGGATGACCTTGGCCAGGCGGTTCTTGAGATCGTCCAGATTGCGCACCGAGAGAATGCGCGACGCCGAGGCCTCGTCGGCCTGATCGATGCGCGAGATGAACAGTTCATACATGCCGAGCGCGAAGATCAGCAGCACGGTGGCCAGCAGATAGCCGTCCACCACCTGCACCACGTGCTTGATGGTTTCATCGTGCAGTATGGCCCGCTGGGCGGGCTCCAGCTGCGGATAATGCAGCAGATGCGCCAGCATGATGAAGACGTCGGCGCTGGCCATGTAGAAAACGGCGAAGGAGACGAGCAGCGAGGCGATGACCGCCACCAGCACCACGAGGCGTGATTGCCACAGAAATCCTTCAAACAGCCATTCGATCCTTTTCAGCATGTTCTTCCCCTTGCCGGTGTGATTGCCTGTCCGCCGAAGGTAGAGCATGGCGCGCGCCGTTCAAGGGGAGATGTTCTCCGCCGGGAAAGAGGCTGCCGTGGCGAAGGCGCGCATGTCCGGAAATATGGCGTCCACCTCTGGCCGCTCGCGCAGCTTCGCCGTCGCGCCCCAGTCTCCGCCCCTGCTCAGGCCCTGCCGGTCGATCCAGACATTGGCCAGTCCCATCTGGCGCGCCGGGGCATGATCGTGAAACAGGCTTTGCGCCACATGCAGAACGCCGGAGGGCGGGATGGCGAAATCCTCCTCAAGATGCGCCAGCATGTAGCGGAAATTCGCCAGATCGGGCTTGTAGGAGCCAATGTCCTGCGCGGTATAGATGGCGTCGAACGCCACCCCCAGCTTGCGGTTGGAGGCGGCGAAACCGGCCCGGTGAACATTGGACAGAATGACCAGCTTGAAGCGCTTCTTCAGCAGGCGCAGCGCCTCCGCCGTATCCGGAAAGGCCGGCCAGTGGGCGATCGATTTGCCGAAGGCCTCATCCAGCGCACCGTCGGTCTCCATGCCGAAATGCTCCGCCAGCCGCCCATGCACTTTTTGCAGCACCTGGTCATAGGGCAGGGCAGGGCATTCGGCCTCGATGGCGCTCTCGGCCCGCGCGAAGGCCTCCAGCGCCGCCTTGCGCGAAATATCATTGCGCCCGGCCGCCATGAACAGCGGCTGCAAGGCGTCCCAGATGCCGCTTTCCCAGTCGATCAGCGTGCCGTAGCAATCGAAGGTGAGAACCTGAAAAGAAGAATAGTCCATGCCTGCCTCCAGTCCCGATCAGTGGCTCCGGCGCATCCCCCGCTTTCGCGGCTGAGCGGGAAAGCCGCATTTCGCAATTGAAAAAGGCCGGGGCGAACCCCGGCCTTGCGTTTGTCTTCCGGTCCGCTCCTCAGCAGGAGTAATACATGTCGAATTCGACAGGGTGCGGGGCATGCTCGAAGCGGGTGTTCTCCTCCCACTTGAGCTCGGCGTAGGCCTCGATCTGATCCTTGGTGAAGACGCCGCCGGCCAGCAGATACTCGTGATCGGCCTCCAGGGCGTTCAGGGCCTCGCGCAACGAGCCGCAGACGGTCGGGATCTCCTTGAGCTCCTCCGGCGGCAGGTCGTAGAGATCCTTGTCCATGGCGTCGCCGGGATGGATCTTGTTCATGATGCCGTCCATGCCGGCCATGAACATGGCGGCGAAGGCCAGGTAGGGGTTCGCCGTCGGATCGGGGAAACGCACCTCGACGCGCTTGCCGTTGGCCGAGGGCGAGTAGGGGATGCGGCAGGACGCGGAGCGGTTGCGCGCCGAATAGGCCAGCAGCACCGGCGCCTCGAAGCCCGGCACCAGACGCTTGTAGGAGTTGGTGGACGGGTTGGTGAAGGCGTTCAGCGACTTGGCGTGCTTGATGATGCCGCCGATGTAATACAGGCACTCCTTGGACAGGCCGGCGTATTCCTTGCCGGCGAACAGCGGCTTGCCGCCCTTCCAGATGGACTGGTGGCAGTGCATGCCGGTGCCGTTGTCGCCATAGACCGGCTTGGGCATGAAGGTCGCCGTCTTGCCATAGGCCTGAGCGACGTTGTGCACCACGTATTTGTAGAGCTGCAGCTTGTCGGCGATGCGGGTGAGGGTGTCGAACTTGATGCCCAGCTCATGCTGCGCCGCGCCCACCTCGTGATGCTGCTTCTCGGCCTCAAGGCCCAGATCGTTCATCACCGAGACCATTTCGGAGCGGATGTCGGTGGCCGAATCCACCGGGTTGATGGGGAAGTAGCCGCCCTTGGTGCGCGGGCGGTGGCCCATGTTGCCGGTCTCGTATTCCGCGCCGCAGTTCTTGGGCAGCTCCACGTCGTCCACGTGGAAGGCGCAGTCATAGGGCTCGTTGGTGAAGCGCACGTCGTCGAACATGAAGAACTCGGCTTCCGGGCCGAAGAAGACGGAATCGCCAACGCCGCTCTGCTTGACATAGGCCTCGGCGCGCTTGGCGGTCATGCGCGGGTCGCGGTCATAGCCCTCGCCGGTTTCCGGCTCCAGAATGTCGCAGAAAATGCCGAGCGTCGGCTGGGCGTAGAAGGGATCGACATGCGCCGTCTCGGGGTCGGGCATGAGCACCATGTCGGATTCGTTGATCGCCTTCCAGCCGGCGATGGAGGAGCCGTCGAACATGATTCCGTCGGCGAATTCGTCCTCGCCCATGGCGGAAACGTCCATGGTCAGATGCTGAAGCTTGCCGCGCGGATCGGTGAACCGGAGATCGACGAACTTGATGTCCTTGTCCTTGATCTCCTTGAGAACGGACGCCGCCGTTTTCTTCTTGGCCATGTTTATGCCTCGCTTTCTCGTGTTTGTCTTCTGGTGGTTGATATTCTGGCCTCAGGCGGCGCAAGGGCGCGCCGCGCTGATCCCCTCTTGAAATGTCTTTCCCTCCGCCGGGAACCCCTTACAGGGCCTCGCGGCCCGTCTCGCCGGTGCGGATGCGGATCGCCTCGCCGATGCCGGAGACGAAAATCTTGCCGTCGCCGATGCGCCCGGTGCGCGCGGCGTTCTGGATGGCCTCCACGGCCTTGTCCAGAAGGTCTTCGGGAATGACGATCTCGATCTTCACCTTCGGCAGAAAATCGATGACGTATTCCGCCCCGCGATAGAGCTCCGTATGGCCTTTCTGGCGGCCGAAGCCCTTGGCTTCGATCACGGTTATGCCCTGAACGCCAACCTCCTGCAAGGCTTCCTTGACTTCATCCAGCTTGAACGGCTTGATGATGGCTTCGATCTTTTTCACAGGTTTCGCGCCTCTCTCGTGATATTGTTGTGCATGCGCCGCGCCGTGCGGGATTTGGGCCGCGCGCTCGTGCCGTGATATAGCAGAGATCATGCCAGAACGCACGCCGCAAAAATTGCCAAGCAAATACAAGGGGCTGGAAGAAAAAGTTGAAATTGACATGCAATATACGTTGATGAAAAGTTAATCAATTGCCTGCTTTTCAGGCAGAAAATGGATACCTCTGTGACCATGAAAGCCTCTTTGTCCGAAAAGCCCGCGGGCGCCCTGGCGCTGCTCACGCCTGAGCAGACGCGGGCCGCCGACGCCGCCGCCATGGCCGGCGGCGTTCCCGGCCATGTGCTGATGGAAAACGCCGGCTGGAGCATCGCGCGGGCCTGCATGCGCCGCCTTGCGCCGAACCGTGTCTTCGTGGCCTGCGGGCCGGGCAACAATGGCGGCGACGGCTTCGTGGCCGCCCGCTGGCTGCGCAAGGCCGGATGGCCGGTGCAGCTGGCGCTGCTGGGCGATGTCTCGCGCCTGAAGGGAGACGCCGCGCGCGCCGCCGCCCTGTGGGGCGGCCCCATCGGCTCCGTCGCGGAGGGCGTGCCGGAACGGACGGGCCTGATCATCGATGCATTGTTCGGCGCGGGGCTGTCGCGCCCGGTGCGCGGCGCGGCCGGAGAGATGATCCGGCGTATCAACGCAATGGGCAAGGCCGGCTTGGCCCATGTGCTGGCCGTTGACGTGCCTTCCGGGCTGGATGGCGGGACGGGACGGCCCCTGGGCGAAACGGTTGTCCGCGCGGATGCGACCGTCACCTTCTTCCGCAAGAAGCCCGGCCATGTGCTCATGCCGGGGCGCGCCCTGTGCGGTGATATCATCGTCACGGATATCGGCATCTCGGGGCGGGTGCTTGATGATCTGGATGTGCGCGCCTTCGAGAACGCCCCGCCCCTGTGGCGCGAAGAGCTGCCGCGCCTTCATGTCATGGCGCACAAATACCAGCGCGGGCATCTGATGGCGCTTTCCGGCCCCGCCAGCCGCACGGGAGCGGCGCGGCTGGCGGGGCCGGAA
>JALUFY010000249.1 GCA_027051995.1 Hyphomicrobiales bacterium | reverse complement strand
GATTTGCCCCTCCCGCCGCGCCGCCGTTTCGCGCCGAAGGGCCTGGGCTGGGTGTAATGCTCGATGAGCGGGGTGGCTGCGTTGCCCAGCAGGATGGCGTACATCACGCCCTCGGCCATGCCGCCGAAGAGGCGGATGACGACGGTGATGACGCCGATGAGCAGGCCGTAGATGACGGCCCCCGCGCTGGTCACCGGCGAGCCCACCATGTCGGTTGCCATGAACCACGCGCCGAGCATCAGTCCGCCGGATGCCAGCACGAAGAGCGGATCGGGATAACGCGCCGGATCGTGAAGCCACAGGATGGCGGCCAGGCCCGCCGCGCCGGCCATGACGGAGAGGGGAATGCGCCAGTCCAGCATGCGGCGCGCCGCCAGATAGAGGCCGCACAGGATGATGAGGGCGGCCGGCGCGCCGGTGGCGTAGGGCGTCGCGCCGCCGAAGACGAGTTCCCAGACCGGCGTCTGCTGATGCTGGAACTTCTGCATGGCCAGCGGGGTCGCGCCGGAGTAGGCGTCCACCATCTTCATGCCCCATTCGGTGATGGATGGCGGGTGCATGAAAGGGGCGGTCAGGGTGGAGGGGATGAGGGAGGAGAAACGCCCCTCGAAGAAGGCCGGGGGCCAGGTGTTGACGGCCACGGGGAAGGCCGCCTGAACGAAGGCGCGGCCGATGAGCGCCGGGTTGAAGACATTGAAGCCCAGCCCGCCGAAGAACGCCTTGCCCAGGCCGATGGCTACCGCGCCGGCGACGAAGCCCATCCACATGGGCATGGCGGGCGGGATGGTCATGGCCAGCAGAATGGCGGTGATGAGGGCGCTGTAGTCGCCGATTGTGCTGTCCTCGCCGCGCAGGCGGTTTGCCAGCCGCTCGGCCCCCAGCGCGCCGGCCAGCACGGCGGCGAGCAGGGCGATGGCGCTGAGGCCGAACATCCAGACATACCAGCCGAGAACGGGCAATAGCGCCAGCACCACGTTGCGCATGATGACGATGACATCGCGCGGCGCGTGGATATGCGGCGAGGGGCGCAGCTCTATTTGCGGCTTGCGGATCATGGATCAGGCGGCCCTTTCGCGGTTCACGGCCTTGGCGACGCGGAAATGCTGCACCAGCGGGATGTTCGACGGGCAGACATATGAACAGCATCCGCACTCGAAGCAAGCATCGAGATTGTAGCGCTCCGCCATTTTTTCATATTCGCGCTTGGCGGCGAGCTGGCCGAGCATGGAGGGATTGAGGAACATCGGGCAGACCTCGACGCAGCGGGCGCACTTGATGCACGGCCAGATGCGCCCCGCGCCCTTGCCCTCCGGCTGGCGCACCAGAACGCCGGAGACGCCCATGGTCACCGGGGTGTCCAGGCTGGCCACGTCCATGCCCATCATGGGGCCGCCGAAGATGATCTCGGCGTGATCCGTGGCAAGGCCTGCTTCCCTGAGGATGAAGCGGGCGGGCGCTCCGATGGGCACGATGTAATTGCCCGGGCGCTCCACGCCGGGCCCGGCGATGGTGACGACGCGCTCGATGAGCCCCTCGCCGCGCGGCAGCAGGCGGCCCATCTGCGCCAGGGTGCCGGCGTTGGAGACGACGACGCCCACCGAGCGCGGCAGCGCGCCGGGCGCGACCTTGCGCCCCAGCAGGGCCTGGATGAGCATCTTTTCCGCCCCTTGCGGATATTTCACCGGCACGGTGCGCACGCGGATGGGCTCGTCCTCGCCGATGCGCGCCATGAGGGCGCGGGCGGCGTCGAACTTGTTTTCCTCGATGCCGATGAGGGCCCGCGCCGCGCCCGAGGCGCGCATGGCGATGCGCACCCCGGCGAGCACGTCCTCTGGCTGTTCCAGCATGACGCGGTGATCGGCGGTCAGCCAGGGCTCGCATTCGGCGCCGTTGACCACCAGGGTGTCCACGGGGGGGAGGCCGCCATCGGGCGGATCGGCGTATTTCACATGGGTGGGGAAGGCCGCGCCCCCCAGCCCGGTCAGCCCGGCGCGCTGGATGGCCTTGATGAGCTCCTGGCGCGTCATGGCCTCGAGATTGTTGGGCGGGGCGGCGTAAAGCACCTCCTGGGAGGATGCCTCATGCACGCCGATGATGATGGCCGGGGTGCGCGGGCCGCGCGCGGTGGGCATGAGCTTGATGTCGCGCACCACGCCGGTGGCCGGGGCGTATAGCGGCACGGAGACGAAGCCGCCGGGCTCGGCGATGGGCTCGCCGCGCACCACCTCCTGGCCCTTTTTCACGACGGGGCGGGCCGGCGCGCCGATGAACTGATCAAGATGGATGATCAGGCGCGGCGGAAAAGCCAGACGGCGGATCGGGACGCCCGCAGTCTGTTCCTTGTTTCCGGGGGGATGCACGCCGTGGCGGAAGGAGCGCCCGAACAGCGACAGAAGGCCCATCGGCTGTTCCCCCCTAGTCGAACCTGGCGGCGCGCTGGATGAGCTTGTCCAGGTTCTTCTCGCTCATGTCCCAGGGCGTGCCGGGGTGAATGCATCCGGCGGTGCATTTCTCCGCCGCGCGCACGATGTCGGCGAAGGTTCCGCCGCGCGGATTGACGACGATGGCCTGATCATCGTCATTATACTGGAAGATCTCCGGGGCCAGCTCGGTGCATTCATCGCAGGTGGTGCAGTCGGGCGTTTCGATCCACACCGGCTCGTAGTCGGCGGGCAGGGCGCCGCCGGACGCCGCGCCCGCGCCCGCGCCGCCGGGAGCGGCGGAGGAGGACGGGGCGGGCGCGGAGCCGGAGGGAGCCGCGATGAGCGCGCCGGGATCGATGTTCGCGCCGCCTTCGGCCAGTCCCAGCAGGGTGGCGGCCAGCTTGCCGGCCATCTCGGCTTTCGCCTGATTGACGGCGGCCTCCACGTCCACCGGGTCGAGGAGCCCGGCGATGTCCTTCAGCTGCCGCCAGAAGGCGCGGCGCTCCTCGGCCGCCTTGACGATCTCGCGCGAGCAGATGGTGCGCTCAAGCCGGTTCTTCGCATCGAGCGTCCAGATGTAGGGGAACAGGCCCTCGCGCTCGTCTTCGTCCATGCCGAGGAACTCGTGGAAGGGAACCATGTCATCGTTCCACGTTTCGCGCGGAGCCTTCCTGAAGTGCTTGCGGAAGCGGCCCTCGGTGGCGGCGAAGTCGGCGAAGGTGAAGGGCAGCT
>JALUFY010000248.1 GCA_027051995.1 Hyphomicrobiales bacterium | reverse complement strand
GCCTCACAGGCGCGGTTTTCGCCGGCTATGCTCCGCGTGCGTCGTCATGCGGGCCATTCATGCACAGCCCGGCGGCGCTGGCAAGGGATCAGTTCATGGCGGACAGTCTGTCCAGAAGGCCTTGCAGAATCCAGCTGGCGGCCAGTTTGTCCACCACTTCGGCGCGCCGGGCGCGCGAGACATCCGCCTCCAGAAGGGTGCGCTCCACTCCGGCGGTGGAGAGCCGCTCGTCCCACAGCACCACGGGAATATCCGTCAGCCTGCCCAGATTGCGCGCGAAGGCTCTGGTGGACTGCACGCGCGGGCCAGACGAGCCGTCCATGTTCACCGGCAAACCGAGGACAAAGGCGGCGGCGTTTTCCCGCTCCGCCAGTTCGATGAGCCGTCTCGCGTCCGGGGTGAATTTCGTCCGCCGGATGGTCTCAAGCGGCGTGGCCGTCATCAACAGGGCGTCGGAGAGGGCCACGCCGATGGTCCTGCTCCCCAGATCCAGCCCGATGAGCCGCTGCCCGGGCCGGATGCGCGCCGCCAGATCTTCCGGCGTGATGATGTTGGTGGAGGCGGTCATGGTCTTCGCCATTGGCTGTCTTGAGGATCCGGCTGTCTTCTTAACCATTGAAACCGGCGGGGGGAAGGCGGATATTGCTTGTGTGTGAAAATGGCAAAGGGAGGCCGAGACAATGAAACTCACCTGGTTCGGGCATTCGGCGTTCCGCCTGGAGACGGGCGGCGCGGTCATCATGATTGATCCCTGGCTGTCGGAAAACCCCTCCTGGAGCGGCACGGTGGAAGAGGCTTCACAGGGTGCGACGCATGTTATTGTCACCCACGGACACGCCGATCACATCGGAGACGCCAAGGCGATTTGCCAATCCGCCGGGGCCACGCTGATCTCCTCCTTCGAGATCTGCATGTATCTGGGACTGGAGAAGATGGAGCCGATGAATACCGGCGGCGGCGTGAGCCTGGAGGATTTCCATGTGGCGCTCACCCCCGCGCTGCATTCATCCTCTCTTGACGGATATGACCTCGGCCCGGCGAACGGCGTGGTCATTACGCCGAAGGATGGCGGACGCGTGGTCTATCACGCAGGCGACACGGGGCTGTTCACGGACATGAAGCTGATCGAGGAAATCTACCGGCCGCGCGTTGGGCTCATCCCCATCGGCGACCGCTTCACCATGGGGGCGCATACCGCCGCCATCGCCTGCCGCAAGTTCTTCAATTTCGACGTGGTGATCCCCATGCACTGGGGCAGCTTTCCCATCATCGCCCAGAGCCTGGATGACTTCATTGCCGAAATGGGCGAGGACGCCAAGCACGTGCGCCCCATGACGCCGGGCGAGACGGTGGAGCTGTAACAGCGGCTTGCGGCAGGGCCGGGCTCCGGGAGATGAAAACACGCCGCCGCCCGGTTGCGCTGGCGGCGGCGGGCGTGTATCACCGCACACAATCAGGCGTTCCCGCAAGAAGAGGGCGAGAGATCATGTCCGTTGATCGTGACACCGTGCGCCGCATCGCCACGCTGGCGCGTATCCGCGTGGAAGAAGACGAGCTGGAGCCGCTGTCGAGAGAGCTGTCTTCCATCCTCGACTGGATCGAACAGCTCAATGAAGTGGATACGGCGGATGTGCCGCCCATGACATCGGTTGAGGACATGCCGATGAAGAAGCGCGAGGACGTGGTGACCGATGGCTTTTGCGTGGAGGATGTTCTGGCCAACGCGCCGGAGCGCGAGGGTGATTTCTTCGCCGTTCCCAAGGTGGTGGAATAGCCTGCGGCGGGAGCTTCGCAACCGGAACCGTTTTTCATGAAGTGACATGGCATGACCGATTTGACCAAACTGACGCTGGCCGAGGCGCGCGACGGGCTGAAAGCGAAGGAATTTTCCGCCCGCGAACTGACGGAAAGCTATCTGGACGCCATCGCGGCGGCGGACAGGCTGAATGCCTATGTGGCGCGGACGCCGGACGTGGCGCTGAAAATGGCGGAAGAAAGCGACAGGCGCCTGGCGGCGGGCGAGGGCGGGCCGCTGGAAGGCGTGCCCATCGGCGTCAAGGATCTCTACGCCACGAAGGGCATCCATACGCAGGCGTGCAGCCACATTCTCGATGATTTCAAGCCAACCTACGAATCCACCGTGACGGCCAATCTGTGGAGCGACGGCGCGGTGCTGCTGGGCAAGCTGAACATGGATGAATTCGCCATGGGCTCGTCCAACGAAAACTCTTATTATGGCCCGGCCATCAATCCCTGGAAGGCGAAGGATTCGGACGCCGCTCTTGCGCCGGGCGGCTCGTCAGGCGGCTCCGCGGCGGCGGTCTCCGCCCGGCTGTGCGCGGCGGCCACGGCGACAGATACCGGCGGCTCCATCCGCCAGCCGGCGGCCTTCACCGGCACGGTGGGCATCAAGCCGACCTACGGGCGCTGCTCGCGCTGGGGCATCGTCGCCTTCGCCAGCTCGCTTGATCAGGCCGGGCCCATCGCCCGCACGGTGCGCGACGCGGCCATCATGCTGACCTCCATGACCGGCCATGACGAGAAGGACACCACCAGCGCCAATGTGCCGGTGCCGGATTTCGAGGCCGCCCTGGGCGGCGATCTGAAGGGCATGCGCATCGGCATCCCGGAGGAATACCGCGCCGAGGGCATGCCGGAGGAGATCGGCGCGCTGTGGGACAGGGCGGCGGGCTGGCTGAAGGAGCGCGGGGCGGAAATCATCGATGTCTCCCTGCCGCACACGAAATACGCCCTTCCGGCCTATTACATCGTCGCCCCGGCGGAGGCTTCCTCCAACCTGGCCCGCTATGACGGGGTGCGCTATGGCCTGCGGGTCAATGGCGATTCGATTGCGGAAATGTATGAGAACACCCGCGCGGCGGGCTTCGGCCCGGAGGTGCGCAGGCGGGTGATGATCGGCACATACGTGCTCTCGGCGGGCTATTATGACGCCTATTACCTGAAGGCGCAGAAGGTGCGCACGCTGATCAGGCGCGACTTCGAGCAGGCCTTCGGGAAGGTGGACGCGCTGCTCACCCCGGCCACGCCCTCGGCGGCCTTCCCGCTCGGCTCCATGACCGACGATCCCTTGCAGATGTATCTCAACGACATCTTCACCGTGACCGTCAACATGGCCGGTTTGCCGGGCATGACCGTGCC
>JALUFY010000247.1:4216-10976 GCA_027051995.1 Hyphomicrobiales bacterium | reverse complement strand
TGCGCTGCCACAGCTCCTCGGTGATGAAGGGCATGAAAGGATGCAGCAGCTTGAGGATGACGTCGAAGACATGCCGGGCCGCCGAGCGGGTCTCCTCCCGGGCGGCGGCGTCACCCTCCCTGAGCACCGGCTTGATGAGCTCCAGATACCAGTCGCAATAGACGTTCCAGGTGAACTGGTAGATGGCCGCCGCCGCCTCGTTGAACTTGTAGTCCTCTATGGCCCTGGTCACGGCGCGGGCCGTGCGGATGGCCTCGCCGGTGATCCAGCGGTTCAGCGGCTCGCGGCAGGCGGCCGGATCGAAGCCCTCGTCGCGCGCCGCCTCGTTCATCTCCAGAAAGCGCGCGGCGTTCCACAGCTTGGTGCCGAAGTTGCGGTATCCGGCGACGCGCGATTCCGACATGCGGATGTCGCGGCCCATGACGGCCATGGCCGCCAGGGTGAAGCGCAGGGCGTCGGCCCCGTATTTGTCCACCAGATCGAGCGGGTCGATGACGTTGCCCTTCGACTTGGACATCTTCGCCCCGTGCTCGTCGCGCACCAGGGCGTGGATATAGACATCCCGGAAGGGAATGTCCTTCATGAAGTGCAGCCCCATCATCATCATGCGGGCCACCCAGAAGAAGATGATGTCGAAGCCGGTGACCAGCACCGAGGTGGGATAATAGCGGCGCAATTCCGGCGTCTCGTCCGGCCAGCCGAGCGTCGAGAAGGGCCACAGGGCGGAGGAGAACCAGGTGTCGAGGACATCCTCCTCGCGCTTCAGTCCGACGGGTTCGCCATAATGCCCGCGCGCCGCCGCCAGCGCCTCTTCCTCCGTTTCGGCGACGAAGATTTCGCCATCCGGCCCATACCAGGCCGGGATCTGGTGGCCCCACCAGAGCTGGCGGGAGACGCACCAGGGCTGGATGTTCTCCAGCCAGTCGAAATAGGTTTTCTTCCAGTTGTCGGGGATGAAGCGCGTCTTTCCCTTCCTCACCGCATCCAGCGCCGGGCCGGCCAGCGCTTTGGCGTCCACATACCACTGATCGGTCAGCCAGGGCTCCACCGGCACGCCACTGCGGTCGCCATGCGGCACCATGTGGACATGATCCTCGATTTTCTCCAGCAGGCCGAGTTCGTCCATGCGCGCGACGATCCTTTCGCGCGCCTTGAAACGGTCAAGGCCGTGCAGCTTGAGGGTTTCGGCCAGTTCGTCCGAAGGCTTCACGCCGCGCAGGAAATCCTCGTTGTCCTTCAGCAGCAGGGTGGCGTCGGCGTCCAGAACGTTGATCATCGGCAGACCGTGGCGCTTGCCCACCTCGAAGTCGTCGAAATCGTGCGCCGGGGTGATTTTCACCGCGCCGGTGCCGGTTTCGGGATCGGCGTGCTCGTCGGCGACGATGGGGATGCGCCGGCCCACCAGCGGCAGGATGACGTTCCTGCCGATGATATCCTTGTAGCGCTCATCGTCCGGGTGGACGGCCACCGCCGTATCGCCCAGCATGGTTTCCGGCCTTGTGGTGGCCACGACGATGAAGCGGCCTTCCTCGCCCTCCACCGGATATTTGAAATGCCACAGATGGCCCTTCGTCTCGGTGGGCACCACTTCCAGATCGGAGATGGCGGTATGCAGGCGGGGATCCCAGTTGACCAGCCGCTTGTCCTTGTAGATCAGGCCCTCGCGGTAGAGCTCGACGAAGACCTTGCGCACGGCGCGCGAGAGGCCCTCGTCCATGGTGAAGCGTTCGCGCGACCAGTCGCAGGAGGCGCCCAGCCTGCGCAGCTGGTTGATGATGGTGGAGCCCGATTCCTCCTTCCATTCCCAGACGCGGCGGACGAACTCCTCGCGCCCCAGCTCCCAGCGCGAGGGCTGGTTTTCGGCGGCCAGCTTGCGCTCGACGACCATCTGCGTGGCGATGCCGGCGTGATCGGTGCCCGGCTGCCACAGCACGTCCTTGCCGCGCATGCGCTCGAAACGCACCATGATGTCCTGAATGGTGTTGTTCAGGGCATGGCCCATATGCAGCGAGCCGGTGACATTGGGCGGCGGGATGACGATGGCATAGGCCTCCGCCTCCGGGTTGCCCGACGGCCTGAAGGCCCCGGCCTTTTCCCACTCCTCGTAGATGCGCTTTTCGGCCTCGGCCGGATCGAAATGCTTGTCGAGCATGAAGGTCTCGCTGGATTGGCGGCGCGCCCCCCGCTTCATGGAATCGCGCCGGTTCGGACAGGTTTCGCACCCGTATAAACACCAGCTTGCGGGCACATGCAAGCGCCGGGAAAAGGGGCCGCGCCCTGAGCGGGCGGGGCTGGCGTATCAGTCCTTCAGTCCGCCGCGCGAGATGCGCTGGATTTCCTCGCGCACCATCTGTTCCACCAGAGCGGGGAGATGCTCGTTCAGCCACTGGCGCAGCATGGGGCGCAGGAGCTCCTCGGTCATCCGGCTCAGTTCCCGCTCGCCACCAAGCTCGCTTTTCAGGCGCGAGAAGGCCTCTGCGGCGGCGCGGGAGGCTTGCGGAGACAAAAGCGGCGCATCGTCCCGGTCTTGCGCGTCCGCTTCCTCCGCAACAGTGGGCGGGAGCGCATCATCATCCGGCCACCAGGAGCCGCCATCGTCATCAGCCCCCTGCCCCGTTTCGCTCAGGGTTGTTTCCTCGAAGGCGGAATCATGAAAAGCCGCCCGGGGGGCACGCGGCAATTCCGGCGGCGCCTCATTCAGCCGCTCCAGCGCGTCATCCAGCCCCACCTGGCCGCTCATGACGCCGCCGATGACGCGGCGCATGGACTTGCGCGGCGCGGCGGGTTCGGGCCGCGCGGCGGCAGCGGGTTCGGACTGGGCGGCAGGATCGGGCCGCGCGTATCCGGCCTTACCTGCCCGCGCATCTTCATGGGGCGGATGCAGGGGCGCGTTCCAGCCGGTATCGGGATCATCCATGGTCAGCGGGCGGACGGCCGGGCGGGCCTCGTCATTGGCCGGAGCGGAGCCGCCCGCGGCGTGCAGGCCGGTGACCTGATGGGCCGTTTCGCGGTGAATGGCCTGGCGGATGGAGGCCAGCATGTTTTCCACGGCGTTGGGATTTTCCTGTCTGGACACGGCGCTCTCAATCGTCCTTCATGCTGTTTGCGCTGATCGCGGGCCAAGGCGAATCACTTCATGGCCGCCACCGGCGCGAGTCTGGCATGCAATCTTGCCGAAATGCACCCCCGGCGCAATCATTCGCGCGGGACTTGCGCACAAGTTATGAACAGGCCGGATGGCCAATCCCTCACGCCCTCGCCCTCACGCACCTCACCGGCGCGGAGCCGCCTTGCGGTCACGGGCGCCGAAGAGCTGCGACTTGACCAGCCTGTAATGGCGGGCCGGATCATAGGCGGCGGCGCGCAGATGCAGGCGGTAGGCGGTCAGGTCGCCGATGGCCGCGAGCAGCGAATAGGCGGCGGTCATCTCCGCGGCGCGCGCCGAAACCAGCGAGACTCGGGCGTCCAGCAGGGTCTGGCGGGCGTTGAGCACATCCAGCGTGGTGCGCGAGCCGACCTTGTATTCCTGCCGCACGCCCTCGTAGGCCAGCCTGGCGGCGGCCACCTGGGCGGTGGCGGCGGAGATCACCTGGCGGGAGGCCAGGACGTTGTTCCATGCCGAATAGACCTGTTGATGCACGGCGCGGCGCGCCACCATGACGCCCAGCTGCGCGGCATTGGCCTTGTGGCGCGCCTGACGCACGGAGGCATAGACCGCCCCGCCCTGATACAGCGGGATGGAAAGCGTGCCCATGATGCGCGCGTCGCGGGTCTTGACGGGGGCGAAGCGCTCCGCCTTGCTGCGGCTGGCGGAAAGCTGCGCCTGCAACGACACCGAGGGCAGAAGATCGCCAAAGGCTACCTTGACGCCATGCCTGGCGGCCTGAGCATTATAGGCGGCGGCGAGAATGTTGGGATTCAGCCTTCCCGCCCTGGCCAGCGCGGCATTGAGGGAACGCGGCATCTTCGGGCAATGGCGCGGAAAGCGCAGGCGGCCCGGCGCATGGCCGACGGCCTGCTCATACTGGGCGCGGGAGACGGCGAGCCGGGCGCGCGCCTGGGCGGCGGCGGAGCGCGCCTGAGCGAGCGCGGCGCGCGACTGCGAAACATCCGTTCTGGTGATTTCGCCAACCTTGAAGCGCGCCCGCGTGGCCTCCAGCTGCTCGCGCAGGACGGAGATGTTGCGCTGGCGCAGATTCAGGATCTGGCGGTCGCGCACGACATTCATGTAGGCGGTGGCCGCGTCAAGCAGCACCTTCTGCTCCACCGCGAGAAGATTCTGCCGCCCGGCGCGCACGGCGGCCTTGGCCTGCTTGACGCCTTCCACGGTCTTGAAGCCGTTGAAGATGGGCTGCGTCAGGGTGATGGAAACCTGTTCGGAATTGTAATCCTGGCCAAAGCCGGGGTTTGGCGTCGTCTTCTTGTGACCCACGGCGACGGAGCCATTGGCGAAAACCTGAGGCCGCCAGCCGGACTTCGCCCTGGCCACGCCCTCGTCCGTGGCGCGCAGACGGGCGCGCTCGGCGGCAATTTGCGGATTGTTCAGATAGGCCTGCGTCAGGGCCGCCGCCAGGCTCTCCGCATGGCCGGGCGCGGCAAGCGCAAGCGGCAGCAAGGCGGCCGCCGGAATGAGGAGAAACCGGGCAAGCAGACGCGGGCGGGCGGCGGCAGACGCCGGCGCCGCCCCGGCGGAAGAATTCTCGTGCATGACCCCTTTGACCCTTTCCGTTTGACGCAATCTTCAAGCCCTGCCGGCCGCGCCGGTCATTTTCCGCCCGCGCTGGCCGCAACCCTGTCCGCGCATTTTACCGCGCGGCGGGAGGAAATCCAGATGATATTTCAAGCCATGAAACCGGCCTGTATCAAAACCGGACTCCGCATATCAACGCGATATATCCCATTTCGCGGCCTCTGTCATCCGCGGCGCGCCTTCTCCGGGAACCCGCGCCATTTTCGCCATGCGGCCATGGCGCGCCGCCTTTGCTCTTGACCTTCGCGCCCCCGGCTTACTAGACAATGGGCGCGACAGCCAACACACATCCCTTTCTGCGTTGCCTGTTTTCCCGCTCATCCGGGACTTTCAGGACTGCGCGGCCTTTATCAGGACAGACACATCAATGACAGCCAAGGCCAAAACAACCCTTCCCAACATCGGCAAGGGCCCCGACCTGCCCCGCCCTTCCGAAGACGAAGTCAAGGCGGCGGTGCGCACGCTCATCGCATGGGCCGGCGACGACCCGGACCGCGAGGGCCTCAAGGATACGCCGAAGCGCGTCATGAAGGCCTATCGTGAATTCTTCGCCGGTTATGACGAGGATCCCGTCAAGGCCCTTTCGCGCACCTTCGACGACGTCGGCGGCTATGACGACATCGTGCTGCTGCGCGACATCGAATTCGCCTCGCACTGCGAGCATCACATGGTGCCTTTCATCGGCCGCTGCCATGTGGGCTATCTGCCCGATGACAAGGTTGTCGGCATCTCCAAGCTGGCGCGCGTGGTGGACATCTTCGCCAAGCGCCTGCAGACGCAGGAAACCATGACGGCGCAGATCGCCCACGCCATCGACCAGCAGCTGAAACCCAGGGGGGTCGCGGTGTTCATCGAGGCGGTGCACATGTGCATGTCTCTGCGCGGGGTGGAAAAACGCAACGTGGCCACCGTGACCACGCAGTTCCTTGGCGATTTCAAGGACGACGCGGCCCTTCAGGTGCGCTTCATGGAGCTGGTGCGCACGCCCTCCGAGCCGTTCTCGCTGTAGGGAGGCCTTCCCATGCCCGCCCTCTTCGCGCCGCGCGGCTCTCATGAGGACATCGAGGAAGGCGCGGCATTCGCGCCGAAATTCGATTCCGCCGGGCTGATCCCGGCCATCGTCACCGACGCCGCTTCCGGGGAGGTGCTGATGTTCGCCTGGATGAACGCCGAGGCGCTGGAGCGCACCATCAAGGACGGCGTGGCCACCTTCTTTTCGCGCTCGCGCGGCAAGCTGTGGAAAAAGGGCGAGACTTCCGGCGAGGTGCTGAAAGTTGACGAATGCCGCACCGATTGCGACCAGGACGTGATATGGCTGAAGGTGACGCCGCAGGGCCGGGGCGCGGCCTGTCACACGGGGCGCAGGAGCTGCTTCTATCGCATCGTGACGCAAGAGAACGGCCGCTTCATCCTTGAGCCCCGGGACACCGGGCGGCTGTTCGATCCGGAAGACGTTTACGGAAAATAAGCACCATGCCGCGCATTCCCGCAACGGTCATCACCGGCTTTCTCGGCGTCGGCAAGACCACCGTGATCCGCAACATCGTGCAACACGCCCATGGCAGGCGCATCGCGCTGATCGTCAACGAATTCGGCGATGTGGGCGTCGATGGCGAGCTGCTCACGGGCTGCAATGACGAGGCCTGCGCCAAAAGCGATATCGTGGAGCTGGCCAACGGCTGCATCTGCTGCACGGTGGCCGATGACTTCATCCCCGCCATGACGGCGCTCATCTCGCGCCCCGAACGCCCGGACGCCATCATCATCGAGACATCCGGCCTTGCCCTGCCCCAGCCGCTGATCCGCGCCTTCAACTGGCCGGAAGTGCGCGCCAATGTGACGGTGGACGGCGTCGTTTCCATCGTTGACGGCCCGGCCCTGCGTGATGGCCTCTTCGTCTCCGACCCGGCCAGGGTGGAGGCGCTGCGCAAGGCGGACATCAACATGGATCACGAAAGCCCGCTGCACGAGCTTTTCGAGGATCAGCTGCGCGCCGCCGACATGGTGATC
>JALUFY010000247.1:1079-4206 GCA_027051995.1 Hyphomicrobiales bacterium | reverse complement strand
ATCCTCAACAAGGCCGATCTGCTGACGCCCTCCGAGGCCCTGGAGCTGACGGAACAGCTGGCGCAAGGGGTGCGCCCCGGCGTGCGCGTGCTGCCCGTCTCCCGGGGCCGCATCGATCCGGCGGTGCTGCTGGGGCTTGGCGCGGCGGCCGAGGATGACGTGGACAACCGCCCCACCCATCACGAGCTGGATGGCGAGGAGGAGCACGATCACGACGATTTCGTCACCTTCGCCGTTGACCTGCCCGAAAGCGCGGACAAGACGGAACTGCTTGAGAAGGTTTCCGGAGCCATCAGGGATCATGATATCCTGCGGCTGAAGGGCTTCGCGGCCCTGGCGGGCAAGCCGGCGCGGCTCGTCGTGCAGGCCACCGGCCCGCGCGTGGAAAGCTGGTTCGACCGCCCCTGGAAGCCCGGCGAGGCGCGCGTCACGCAGCTTATCGTCATCGGCGTCAAGGGGCTGGACGAACAGGCCGTGCGCGCCGCCCTGACGTGAGCGGGCGGGAAGCGCTCAAGGCAAGCCCGGTCATGGCTGCGGCCATCGTTTCTGCAATCGCCAGATTCATCGTCTCCGCGAAGGCGGAGACCCAAGTGTGAATCTCCGCTGGCATGGACAATAACGATTGAAACAATGACGCGCCATGCGGAGATTTGACCTTGTTGTCCACAGTGTGTTGAGACTCACACTTGGATTCCCGCTTTCGCGGGAATGACGGTTATATCTTTGTTTTTTTGCCTTTTTTACATTCTCCAAGACAATTCTCAAACAACCTGAACGCCCCCTCATCATGGAATAACCGCGTTGCGCGCGGCTTTCCTGTCCGGTGAAAAGAAGCTATCCTGCCGGGAGAAAAGGCGGTATCTCCTTTTGCGCGCGGGGTATCCGCCTGATCTGGTGTCAATGGGGCCAAGACATGCATCTTCTGGTGGCGGCGGGCGGGGTGATCGGCGATGGCGGCGAGGCCATTGATCTTGACCAGAGCCCGGCGGACATCATCATTCTCTCTGCGGCGGATTCGGAGCTTGCGGCGCTGTCGCGGGCGCGCGCCCTGCTGGGGGCGGATGCGCCGGAGATGCGCCTGACGCCATTGCTGGCCCTGCGCCACAACATGTCGGTGGATCTATGGCTGGACAAGACGGCGGCGGGCGCGAAGCTGATCATTGCCCGGGTGCTGGGCGGGCGCGCCTACTGGCCCTACGGGGTGGACGAACTGCGCGCCCTGGCGGCGCGGACGGGGGCGCGGCTCATCCTGCTGCCGGGCGGCAACGCGGTGGACGCGGAGCTTTCCGCCATGTCCAGCGAGCAGCCGGAAGTCTGCGAGGCCTTCCGCCGCCTGTTCGCCGCCGGAGGGGTGGAGAATGCCCGCACCATCATCCAATACGCCGCTGCTATCGCCAGGGGTAATGGGCATATCGCGCCGCCCGCGCCGCGCGCCCTGCCCAACGCCGGGATTTGGGCGCAAGGGACGGTCTCCACACAGATTGACGCGCCACAGACGGATGCGCCTGTTGCGGTCATCGTCTTCTACCGCGCGCTGATCGAGGGCGGTTTCACCGCGCCGGTGGAGGCGCTGGAGGCGGAGCTGAAGGCGCGCGGCTTCGCTTCCCTGCCCGTTTTCATCACCTCCCTGAAGGATGCGGCCTCGAAGCTCTTTCTCAAGGAGCTTTTCGCCGCCGCCGCGCCGGATGTCATCCTCAACGCCACGGCCTTCGCCTCCGGGGCGGCTGAAGGCGCGGAAAATCCCCTGGCCTGGCCGGACTGCCCCGTCTTGCAGGTGATCTTTTCCGGCTCCTCAAGGCAGGACTGGATGGACAACAGCCAAGGGCTTTCCGCCCGCGATCTGGCGATGAACGTGGCCCTGCCCGAACTGGACGGGCGCATTATCACCCGGGCGGTCTCCTTCAAGCGCGATGATCACTTTGATGAGGCCACGCAATGCGCCATCGTCACCTACGAGCCGGACAGGGAGCGCGCGGCCTTCGTTGCGGAACTGGCGGCGCGCTGGGCGAAGCTGCGGCGCATGGACAACGCGGACAAGCGCGCCGCCATCATTCTGGCCAACTATCCCAACCGAGACGGGCGCATCGGCAATGGCGTGGGCTATGACACGCCCGCCTCGACCATCAACATCCTGCGCGCCCTGAAGCAGGCGGGATATGACATCCGCGATCTGCCGGAAGACGGCAATGCGCTGATCAGGCGGCTTCAGGCCGGGCCGACGAACGCCGGGCTCGCAGGGCGCAAAGCCAGCCCGGCGCGTCTGGGAATCGACGATTATTATCAGTTTTTCAATGCCTTGCCGGAAGACGTGACGAAAGAGATTCAACAGCGGTGGGGCGCGCCGCAGGATGATCCCTTCTTCGCCGGCGGCGCGTTTCATCTGCCGGTCATCGAACTGGGCAAGGTGATCTGCGCCATTCAGCCCGCGCGCGGCTACAACATCGATCCGAAAGCCACCTATCACGACCCGGCGCTTCCGCCGCCGCATGGCTATCTGGCCTTCTATTTCTGGCTGCGCGAGGTCTTCGGCGCGCATGCGGTGATCCACAACGGCAAGCACGGCAATCTGGAATGGCTGCCGGGCAAGGCGCTGGCCCTGTCCCCGGCATGTTTTCCCGACGCGGTTTTCGGCCCCCTGCCCCATCTCTATCCCTTCATCGTCAACGATCCGGGCGAAGGCGCGCAGGCCAAGCGGCGCAACATGGCCGTCATCATCGGCCATCTCATGCCGCCCATGGCGCGCGCGGAGAGCCATGGCGCGCTGGCCGGGCTGGAGCGGCTGGTGGATGAATACTATCAGGCCTCCGGCATGGACGCCCGCCGTCTCGAGATGCTGCGCCGCGACATTCTCGATCTGGCGCACGCCTCCGGCATGGATGAAGACGCAGGGCTCTCCGGAACGGGCGGCGATGATGATCTGGTCAAGCTGGACGCCTGGCTGTGCGAGATCAAGGAAGCGCAAATCCGCAACGGCCTGCACATCCTGGGCGAAGCGCCACGGGGCGAGGCGCTTGCGGAGCTGGCCGTGGCCCTGACCCGCGTGCCGCGCGGCGATGGCGATGGCGAAAACGCCTCCATCATCCGCGCCCTGGCGGAAGACCTCAAGCTGGGCTTCGATCCGCTCGAT
>JALUFY010000247.1:0-1069 GCA_027051995.1 Hyphomicrobiales bacterium | reverse complement strand
CCCTCTCCGCCTCCCCCTGGCGCACCCATGGCGACACCGTGGAGCGCCTGGAGCTTCTGGCCCTGTCGCTGACGCGGGGGATTATCGGATGGGCGGAGCCGCATTCAATTATCCCGTCATCCCCGCGAATGCGAGGTGATGCTCAGGAAGGCCCGAAATGCGGAGAAAAAACAAGCGCCTGCCATATGTCCCGGAATCCGGGTCCTCTTTCGGATCATTCCTCCTCCCGTCGTTCCCGCGAAGGCGGGAACCCAAGTGTGACTCCCGGCGCGCTAGAAAAAACAAGGCCGAATCTCCAACCGGCGCGGCACGGCTCCAGCCGACACCTGCATGCCAGTGGGAACTCACACATGGATCCCCGCCTTCGCGGGGATGACGATGCTGAGTTATTTTCCCGGATGCCGCCGCGCCTTCGCGGGGATGACGATGTAGCGTGGATGAAAAAAACCAACGCAGTTCTTGACGCCATCCGCGAAACCGTTTTGCCGCGCATCGCGGCCAGCGGGCGGGACGAGATCGGCAATCTGCTGCATGGCCTCTCCGGCGGATTCGTGCCGCCGGGGCCGTCCGGCGCGCCGACGCGCGGGCGGCTGGACGTTCTGCCCACGGGGCGCAATTTCTTCTCCGTGGACATGCGCGCGGTACCAACGCCCACGGCCTGGCGGCTAGGAAGGCAATCGGCGGAAAACATGATCGCGCGGCATTTTCAGGAACATGGGGAATATCCGGCGGCCATTGGCCTGTCGGTCTGGGGCACCGCCAACATGCGCACCGGCGGCGACGACATCGCCCAGGCGCTGGCGCTCATCGGCGCGCGCCCCTTGTGGGACGCTGCCTCCGGGCGGGTGCGCGGGTTCGAGATCATCACCCTGGCCGAGCTTGGCCGGCCGCGCGTGGACGTCACCTTGCGGGTGTCGGGCTTTTTCCGCGACGCCTTCCCGGTGCAGATGGAGCTGTTCAGCCGCGCCGCGCGGGCCATCGGCGCGCTGGACGAGGCGGAAGAGGACAATCCTCTTGCGGCGCGCATGAAGCGGGAGGCGGCGGCGCACAGGGCGCGCGGTCTGGACGG
>JALUFY010000246.1 GCA_027051995.1 Hyphomicrobiales bacterium | reverse complement strand
GGGCATGGGGCGCGTGAAAGAGCAGATCGATGACGCGCGCCCCCTCGCGCGGGTTGCGTCCGGTCAGCCGCGCCAGCGACTGTTGCAGGCGCGGGCCGACGCCCTTCAGCGAGGCTGCGGAGGCGAACAGCGGATCGAGTTCCGAGGGGCGCATGAGGGATCAGGCGATGCGGGGATAATTGCCGGCCATCTGCTGGCGCAGCAGGCCGAGGGCGGTGAGCAGCGCCTGAAAACGCACTCCGTTGCGCTCCTCGCCGGCGAAGCGGAAATGAATGGCCATGGTTTCGCCATCGCGCGCGGCGGAGGCGAAATGCACCAGCCCCACGGGCTTTTCCGGCGTGCCGCCGGTGGGCCCGGCGATGCCGGTGATGGCCACGCTGAGGTCGGCGCGCGAATGGGCCAGCGCCCCTTCGGCCATGGCGCGGGCCACCTGTTCGGAAACCGCCCCGTGCGCCTCGATCAGCTCGCCGGGCACGCCCAGCATCTCCATCTTGGCGCGGTTGGAATAGGTGATGAAGCCGCGCTCGAAGACCAGCGAGGAGCCGGCCACGGATGTGAGCGCGGCGGCCACCAGCCCGCCGGTGCAGCTCTCTGCCGTTGCGATCATCAAGCCGCCCTCGCGCGCCATGTCCAGCGTGTCCTTCACCTCGATGACGGTCTCGCGATCCAGTTCGAACATGGGTTCAATCTCCGATGATGATGGCCGCCGTGGCCAGGGCGGCTATGCCTTCCTCGCGGCCGGTGAAGCCGAGCTGTTCCGTCGTCGTGGCCTTGACGGAGACGCGGGAGGCCTCAACCTTCAGGATGGCGGCGAGGTTTTCGCGCATGGCGGCGATGTGCGGGCGCAATCTGGGGCGCTCGCAGATGATGGTGAGATCGCAGTTGGCGATGCGCCCGCCGCGCGCCCTGACCAGTTCCGCCGCCTTTCGCAGAAAGATGGAGGAGGGCGCGCCCTTCCATCGCGCATCGGATGGCGGGAAGTGCGCGCCGATGTCGCCCTCGGCCAGCGCGCCCAAAATGGCGTCGGTGAGCGCGTGCATGGCCACGTCGGCGTCCGAATGGCCCTTCAGCGCCCTGTCATGGGCGATGCGCACGCCGCAGAGGATGACATGATCGCCTTTCTCGAAGGCATGCACATCGAAGCCGTTGCCCAGCCGGATATCCATCATGCCTCCTTCCCGCGCCCGAGAACGTCCTCCGCCCATGTCAGATCATCGGCTGTGGTGATCTTGCGGTTGAGCGGGTCTCCTTCCGTCACCGCCACCTCGAAACCGGCGCGCTCGGCCACCGCCGCATCGTCGGTGAGATCGATGTCTCCGGCCTCTTTCGCCTGCCGGTGGGCGGAGAGGATGGGCGGCAGATAGAAGGTCTGCGGCGTCTGGGCGGCGCGCAGGCTGTGGCGCGGGATGGTGGCGGTGATCAGGCCGTCCTCGTCCACCTGCTTGATAGTGTCCACCACCGGCAGGGCCGGGATGACGCCCTCGTGCATGCCCAGATCATCCAGCAGCCGGTCTATCAGCTCGGGCGATACGAAGGGCCGCGCGGCGTCGTGGATTATCACCACGGAGGGCGCGCCCATCTCGCGGCGGGCCAGCGCCTCAAGCCCATTGAGCACCGAAAGCTGGCGCGTCGCTCCGCCCGTCACCGGCATGGGCATCTTCAGGCCCATGACCGCTTCGGCGAATATTTCGCCATGCCCCTCGCCGATGACGGCCTGCACCGTATCGACGCGCGGATGACCAAGAAAGGCCTCCAGCGCGTGGCGGATGATGGCCCTGCCGCCAATGCGCAGATACTGCTTGGGCATGTCCGCGCCCATGCGCGAGCCCATGCCCCCGGCAACGATGAGCGCGGCCACGGTCATGCGGTTTCTCCCCGTGGCGGGTGGGGGGCGGCCTTGCGCAACAGTTTTTCAGCAAAGACTTCCGCGCCGGAAAATTTGTGAAAACAGGGAAAGCCGCAGCCTGTTCTCCGATGGATAAAGGACTTCGTCATCTCCGCGAAGGCGGAGATCCAAGTGTGACTCCCGGCTGGCATGGAAATGGCGGCTGAAACAATGACGCGCAACCGGAGCTTCGGCCTTGTTGTCCGCGCCATCTGGAGATTCACACTTGGGTTCCCGCCTTCGCGGGAACGACGAGGGTAAGATACTTTTTTCATCGCCGCCTGCGCCTTGTGCATGTATGCTGGAATACCCATGCGCACAGGTTTAGCCTCTGGCGGGGGACAAGACAACGGATGGTCTTGCGGAGAGGGGAAAAGCGGTTTAATATGCACATGTATTAGGCAGTTCATATATGTGGCTAAAAAATGTGCATTCATATTGGCCCTCTAACAACGCGCAATCGCGTTCTGCTCGCTCCCATGGCGGGGATCACCGATGCGCCCTTCCGCGCCGCCGCGTGGCGCAACGGGGCGGGCATGGTGGTGACCGAGATGGTGGCCGGCGAGGAGCTGGCGCGCGGCCGCGCCGACGTGGAGCGCCGGGCCAGAACGGATGAGGCCATCCGCCCCTTCGTTGTCCAGCTGGCCGGGCGCGAGGCGCGCTGGATGGAAGAGGGCGCGCGCATCGCCGCCGGGCTGGGGGCGGACGTCATAGACATCAACATGGGCTGCCCCTCGCGCATGGTGGCGGGCAAGCTCTCCGGAGCGGCGCTGATGCGCGACGCGGAAAAGGCCCTGCGGCTCATCGAGGCCACGGCGCGTGGCGCGGGGCGGGCGGCGGTGACGGTGAAGATGCGGCTCGGATGGGACGCGGACGAGATCAGCGCGCCGCATATCGCGCGCATGGCGCAGGATGTGGGCGCGGCCATGATCACGGTGCATGGGCGCACGCGCAATCAGTTCTATCGCGGCCGGGCCGACTGGGCCGCCGTGCGCGATGTGGTGCAGGCCGTCTCCATTCCGGTCATCGTCAATGGCGACATTGTGGACGAGGCCTCCGCGCGGGCGGCGCTGGCGGCCTCCGGCGCGGCGGGTGTCATGGTGGGGCGCGGCTGTCAGGGCAGGCCCTGGTTCGCCGGGGAGCTGGCGGAGAAGCTCGATCCGGGAAGCGGGATCGCGCCCTTGTCCCTTGAGTCGCAATTCGCGGAAACCTTGCGGTTTTTCAATGACATGCTGGCCTTTCACGAAGCGCCGCACGGACTGCGCCAGGCGCGCAAGCATCTGGGCTGGGTGCTGGAGCGCTGGCGGGACGCGGGCCATCTGGAGCCCGCCGAGGCGAAGCTCTGGCGGGCCCGGCTGGTGCGCGAGGACGATGCGGACAAGGTGCGCGATGCGCTGGCGCGGCTGGGCGGCAGGCTGATGGAAAGGCGGGCGGCATGAACGCGGAAAGGCGCGACACGGATGATCTGAAGCTGCGCGCGGCGCTGCTCATGGCCATTCCCAATCCGCTCATCGCCATAGATGCTGATGACGAAATCCTCTTCGTCAACGCGGCGGCGGAGAGCTTCTTTCAGGCTTCGGCGCGGGTTCTGCGCCGCCACGGCCTTGAGGGCATCATCCCCTTTTCCTCGCCCTTGCCGGAGCTGATCGGCCAGGTGCGCGAGACGGCGGCGACGGTAAACGAATATGACGTGACCGTGGGCACGCCGCGCACCGGCGGCGAACGCACCGTGGACTTGCAGGCGGCCTTCGCGCCGGATGTGCCCGGTGTGGTCATCTTGCAGATCTGGCCGCGCTCCATGGCGCAGAAGATCGACCGGCAGCTCACCTATCGCGGCGCGGCGCGCACGGTCTCGGGCATGGCGGCCATGCTGGCGCACGAGATCAAGAACCCGCTGTCGGGCATCCGGGGCGCGGCGCAGCTCATCGAGCCTTCGCTGGAAGAAGACGACCGCGCCCTTGCGCAACTGATCTGCGCCGAGACCGACCGCATCCGCGATCTGGTGAACCAGATGGAGGTGTTTACCGACGAACGCCCCCTTGAGCGCGCCCCGGTGAACATTCACGATGTGCTGGATCATGTGCGCCGGGTGGCGGAAAACGGCTTCGCGGCGGGCATTCCCATTCAGGAGCTCTATGATCCCTCCCTGCCGCCGGTTCTGGGCAACCGCGATCAGCTCATCCAGGTGATGCTCAATCTGGTCAAGAACGCCGCCGAGGCCATCCGAGAAGGGGCGCGCGAGGGAGCGGTCGAGCTTTCCACTGCCTTCCGCCCCGGGGTGCGCATCGCCATGCCGGGGATGGCCGGCAAGGTGTCGCTGCCGCTGGAGGTGAAGGTGCGCAATCCCGGCGCGCCGATCCCGGAGGAAATCCGCCGCCATATCTTCGAGCCCTTCGTCTCCTCCAAACCCTCCGGCAAGGGTCTGGGGCTGGCGCTGGTGGCCAAGATCGTGCGCGATCACGGCGGCGTGGTGGAGTGCGATTCCACCGGCTCCCACACGACTTTCCGAATCCTTCTGCCGTTTTATGAGGGCGGCAGGGAATGATCTTTCAAGCGAGGCTCTGATGACGGAGACGCAAAGCACCATTCTCGTTGTTGACGACGACGCCGCCGTGCGCACCGTGCTGACGCGGGCGCTGACACGGGCGGGATACAAGGTCAGCTCCGGCTCCACGGCGGCGGCCATGTGGGAGATGATCGCCGCGGGTGAAGGCGATGTGCTGATCACCGACGTGGTGCTGCCGGATGAAAACGCCTTCGAGATGATCCCGCGCATCAGGAGCCGCAGGCCGGGGCTGCCGGTGATCGTCATGAGCGCCAACAACACCATCATGACGGCCATCACTGCGGCCGAGCGCGGGGCCTTCGAGTATCTGCCGAAACCCTTTGATCTCAACGAGATGCTGGCGGTGGTGCGGCGCGCGCTTGAACAGGCGGCGCGCGAAGGCGCGAAGAAGACGGCCGCGCCGGGGTTCGGCGGCGAAGACCTGCCGCTGATCGGCCGCTCGCGGGCCATGCAGGACATCTACCGCATCATCGCGCGGATGACGCAGAACGACCTGACGGTGATGATCTACGGCGAGTCGGGCACCGGCAAGGAGCTCGTGGCCCGCGTGCTGCATGATTTCGGCCGCCGCAGGCGCGGGCCCTTCGTGGCGCTGAACATGGCGGCCATTCCGCGCGAGCTGATCGAATCGGAGCTCTTCGGCCACGAGAAGGGGGCCTTCACCGGGGCGGCGCAGCGCTATGCCGGGCGCTTCGAGCAGGCGCGCGGCGGCACCCTGTTTCTCGACGAGATCGGCGACATGCCGATGGAGGCCCAGACAAGGCTTCTGCGGGTGCTTCAGGAAGGTGAATTCACCGCCGTGGGGGGCTCCGCGCCCATCCGCGCCGATGTGCGCATCATCGCCGCCACCCACCGCAACCTGAAGCAGATGATCGCCTCCGGGCAGTTCCGCGAGGATCTGTTTTTCCGCCTCAACGTGGTGCCGGTGCGCCTGCCGCCGCTGCGCGAGCGGGTGGATGACATCCCCGATCTGGCGGCGCACTTTCTCAAGGAGGCCAGCGAGGACGGGCTGGCGCACAAGCGGCTCTCGCCGGAGGCGGCGGCGCTGCTGAAGGCGCACCGCTGGCCGGGCAACGTGCGCGAGCTGGAGAACCTGATCCGGCGCATCGCCGCCATTTATTCCGAAGAGGAAATCGGGGAGGAGATCATCAAGGCCGAGCTGGCGGAAGCCGCGCAGGCGGTGTCCGATCCGGAAGCATCGAGTTCGGCGTCGCTCTCGGAGCGGGTGGAGGACTGGCTGAACGGCTATTTCGCCCGTCATGGCGAAGCCCTGCCGCCGCCGGGGCTCTATGAACGCGTCATCCGCGAGGTGGAGACGCCGCTGATCTCGGCGGCGCTGGCGGCCACGGGCGGTAATCAGCTCAAGGCGGCGGAACTGCTGGGCATCAACCGCAACACCCTGCGCACCCGCATCCGCGATCTCGGCCTGACCGTCATGCGCTCCGGCAGGCCGGGCGGCGCGGGCCGGTAGCGGGGCAGGGTGGTTCAGGCGGCTTCGCCATCTGCCGTCTCGCGCATGATGCGCGGCACGTTTTCCTCGCCCGGGGCCAGGCCCTGACGCATGACGATGTCCTTGACGAAGGGAATGGCGGCGGCAAGCGCGATGCCGCCGGCGCGCAGCGCCTGAAGGGGCGCGAAGTTGCTCAGCAGGGCGGAATTGACCAGATGAATGGCCGCCTTGCGCGGGAAGACGTCGCGGCGGCGGACGCGGTCGTATCGCGCCATGATTTCATCGCTTCCGATATCGTCGCCGAAGGCGTGGGCGTCCGCCGCCAGCTCGGCGGCCAGGGCGGCGTCGCGCAGGCTCATGTTCAGCCCCTGCGCGCCGATGGGCGGCACGGCGTGGGCGGCCTCGCCGGCCAGGATGATGCGCTCTTTCGCGTATTCCACGGCGTTGAGCGCCTGCATGGGAAAGCTCTTCAGCTCCGTCGTTTCGCTTATGCGGCCCAGATCGCCGTGGCTTTCCAGCTGGATGCGCCGGGCCAGCTCGTCCGGCGAAAGCGCCATGATCTCTTGCGCCCGTCCGGGCCTGACCATCCACACCAGCGAGGAGCGGTTCTCCGGCATGGGCACGGTGGTGAAGGGGCCCTGATCCTTGTGGTATTCGGTGGACATGCTCTGGTGCGGCGCGGAATGGGAGAAGAAGCAGCCAAGGGCCACCTGATCATAGTCATGGCGCAGCATGGTGAAGCCGCCGGTCTGGCGGATTCTGGAGCGGCGGCCATCGGCGGCGATGACCAATGGGGCGGCGATGGTTCCGCCATCATCCAGGCGGACGCGCGCCAGCTCGCGCCGGCCGTCCATGACGCCCGTGGCGGAGGCGGAGATGAACGCCACGCCCAGCTCCTTCGCCCTGTTCGCGAAGGCCGGGTGCAGATCCTCCAGCGGAATGTTCCAGCCGAATGCCTCCCATCCGGCGTCGGTGGCGTCGAAGACGGCTTCCGGGGCGGAGAAGATGCCGCCGGTGTCGTCCACAAGGCGCAGGGTCTTCAGCGGGCAGGAGAGGGCGCGCAGATCATCGGTGAACAGCCCCAGATGGCGCAGCAGCCGCATGGAGGGGCGCATCAGGGCGATGGTGCGCGGATCGTGGCGCTTCTCGAAGGGATCGAGCGGGCCAGTGATGATGGCCGTCTTCAGCCCGCCTTCGGCGCACAGGGCCGCCGCCGCGAGCCCCGCCGGGCCGGCGCCCGATACGATGACGTCATAATCGCCCGCCTGTGTGCTCATCTTCATGCGTTCCTGTCCGCCGGGTTTCATGCATCTTTCCGCCTTGCCCAGCATTAGCAGCCGCGCGGGGGAGCGTCAAAAGCCCGGCATCCTTTCGGATGGGTTTTCCCGCGCCGCGATATGCTCTATGACAGGCCGCTGACACAGGAGCCTGAACAGGAAAGAGGTCTTTCATGGCGAAAATCAAGGTGGACAATCCGGTCGTCAATCTCGAAGGCGACGAGATGACGCGCATCATCTGGGACATGATTCTGGACAAGCTGATCCTGCCCTATCTGGACATCGATCTGGAGACCTATGACCTGTCCATCGAAAACCGCGACGCCACGAACGATCAGGTGACCATCGACGCGGCCCTGGCGATCAAGAGGCATGGCGCGGGCGTCAAGTGCGCCACCATCACGCCGGACGAGGCGCGGGTGAAGGAATTCGGCCTGAAGAAGATGTGGCGCTCGCCCAATGGCACCATCCGCAACATCCTCGGCGGGGTTGTCTTCCGCGCGCCCATCGTGTGCAACAACATCCCGCGTCTGGTGCCGGGCTGGAAGAAGCCCATCGTCATCGGCCGCCACGCCTATGGCGATCAATACCGGGCGCAGGATTTCGTCGTGCCGGAAGGGCCGGGCACGCTGAAACTGGTCTATGAGGGCGAAAACGGCGAAAGGATCGAGCGCGACATTCACGAGTTCACCGTGCAGGACTCCGGCGGCGTGGCGCTGGGCATGTTCAACACGGAAAAATCCATCCGCGATTTCGCCCATGCCTGCTTCAACTACGCGCTGAACATGAAGTGGCCGCTGTATCTGTCCACCAAGAACACGATTCTGAAGGCCTATGACGGGCGTTTCAAGGATATTTTCCAGGAAACCTATGAGACCGAATTCAAGGAGAAGTTCGATGAGCTGGGCCTGACCTACGAGCACCGGCTGATCGATGACATGGTGGCGGCGGCGCTGAAATGGTCCGGCGGTTTCGTCTGGGCGTGCAAGAATTACGATGGCGACGTGCAGTCCGACATCGTCGCGCAGGGCTTTGGCTCTCTCGGCCTGATGACCTCGGTGCTGCTCACCCCGGACGGCAAGGTGATGGAGGCCGAAGCGGCCCATGGCACGGTGACGCGCCATTACCGGCTGCATCAGCAGGGCAAGGAAACCTCCACCAACTCCACCGCCTCCATCTTCGCTTGGACGCGCGGTCTGGCGCACCGGGGCAAGCTGGATGGCAATCAGGCGCTCATGGATTTCGCGCAGACTCTGGAGAAGGTCGTTGTGGAGACCATCGAATCGGGCTTCATGACCAAGGATCTGGCCATCCTTATCGGCCCGGAGCAGAAATGGCTGACCACCACGGGCTTCCTGGAGAAGATCGACGAGAACCTGCAAAAGGCCATGAACGCCTGATCCCGGGAACAATTCGCGACATGAAAAACCGGGCCCTCGCGGGTCCGGTTTTTGTGTTGCACAGGGAGGGGAGAGGGGGGAGCTTCAGGCGGTATCAGAGGGGGCAATCGAGCAGGCCGTCCCCGAAACACTGGCTGGCGTCACGATGCCAGAAATCGTTGTTCCTTTTTTCCCTGCGGACGGAGGGGAGGGCGTAGGCCTTCGCCTGCATGTGGTCATTGGAGTGAACCGTCTGCCTGGGGAACGAGCAGTTGATGATTTTCGTGTGTTCCGGGCAGTATTTCTGCATCTGCGCCTGCGTGGGCACCATGGCCTGGGCCGAAAGAGCGGTGGCGAAGAAGGCGGCGGCCGCGGTGGCGGAAAGAATGAATCTACGCATGAGAGTTGTCTCCTTTTCTCTTGTTGTGCCGTCGGGTGTTGCTGATCCCCTTGGCGATGAGAAGAGGATAGGCGGCGGCATGCATCACTGGCCAATGAAGCCTGTTCATCCGTTGGCAATGCGATTTGATCAGCCATTTCAAATGGATGCATGAATCTTCATAAAAAATGATTCAGCCTGTGTGAGGCATGCGGCATGGCGGCGTGAGCATTGCGGGGCCGGGCGTGAAGCAGGCGTGAGGTTTTGCCCCATCCAGCGTGAAAGGCGCGTGATGACAGGCGGGCTTTTCATGCGGCGGGGCATCTGATAACAGACAGCCACACCGCACGCATACACAAGGGAGCAGGGCCATGAGCCGGGACAAGATCAGGATCGCCGTCATCGGAGCCTCGGGCTATACGGGCGCCGATCTGGTGCGCCTGGCGCTTCGCCACCCGGCCATGGAGATCGTGGCGCTGACGGCCAACACCCATGCGGGCAAGCGCATGGAGCAGGTTTATCCGCATCTGGCCGGGCAGGACCTGCCCGCGCTGGTGAAGAACGATGAGGTGGACTGGTCCGGCGTGGACGCGGCCTTCTGCGGGCTGCCGCACGGCACGTCTCAGGAGGTGATCTCTACCCTGCCGGAGCATGTGAAGGTCATCGACATCTCGGCCGATTTCCGCCTGCGCGATCCCGAAACATACGCGCAATGGTATGGGCGCGCCCATACGGCGCTGGAATTGCAGAAGCAGGCCGTCTATGGCCTGAGCGAGCATTACCGCGAGAAGATCCGGGATGCGCGGCTGGTGGCCTGTCCGGGGTGCTATCCCACGGCAACCCTGCTGCTTCTGCTGCCGCTGGTGCGCGCCGGGCTGATCGAGACGGATGATCTGATCATCGATGCGAAGTCCGGCGTCTCCGGCGCGGGGCGGGGGCTGAAACTCAACACCCTGTTCTGCGAGGCCGGGGAGGGCCTTGGCCCCTACGCGGTGGGCGCGCACCGGCACGCGCCGGAAATCGAGCAGGAGCTGGCCGTGGCGGCGGGCCATGAGGTGCGGGTGAATTTCACCCCGCATCTCGCGCCCATGAGCCGGGGCGAATTCATTACCGCCCATGCCAGGCTGGCCAAAGGCGCCTCGGCGGCCGATTGCGAGGCGGCCCTGCGGGCGCGCTACGATGATGAAGAACCCTTCGTGCGCATGGCGCCCGAGGGCATTCTGCCGGCCACCCAGCAGGTGCGCGGCTCCAACTTCTGCGTGCTCGGCGTGCGCGAAGACCGCATTCCTGGGCGGGTGATCCTGATGTCCACCATCGACAATCTGGTGAAGGGCTCCTCGGGGCAGGCGGTGCAGAACTTCAACATCATGTTTGACCTCGATGAAACCACCGCCCTGTTGCAGGCCCCGATGTTCCCGTAGGGCGGAAGGCCGGGCGGGCGAGGCTTGAAAGGCCTTCCCGGGCGTCCAATCTTTTCAGGGAAGAACGCAAGGAGGGCGCGGCATGAACATCCAGAACGCGGCCCGGCGGGCGGGCCTTCCGGTGAAGACCGTGCGCTATTACGACGAGATCGGCCTGGTGACGCCGCCCCGGCGCGCCAACGGCTATCGCGACTATTCCGGAACGGACGTGCGCAAGCTGGGCTTTCTGGCGCGCGCCCGCTCGCTTGGCTTCTCGCTGGACGAATGCCGCCAGCTTCTTTCGCTCTACGAGGACGAAAGCCGCGCCAGCCGCGACGTGAAGGCGCTGGCTGAGGAACGCATCGGAGAAATCGACAGGAAAATCCGCGAATTGAAGGCTCTGCGCGCCTCGCTGGCCCATCTCGTGGAGGCCTGTCACGGCGACGAGCGCCCCGATTGCCCCATTCTCGACGGGCTGGCGGGCGAGACGCCGGATCATTAGAGGGCGCGCATGCGCCCGGGAGACAAGACCCATGAAAATCGCAGTCACCAGCCAGAATTACCGCACCGTGACCGGGCATGCGGGCAAGACGCGCAAGTTTCTCGTTTATGAAGCGCGGCCTGATGGCTCATTCGAGGAAGCGG
>JALUFY010000245.1:1918-10982 GCA_027051995.1 Hyphomicrobiales bacterium | reverse complement strand
GCGCATGCTGCTCTGGATACCCGGCACAAGGCCGGGTATGACGGGATTGAGGAAGCACGGGGCCTTGCCTTGCGCCCGGCCGGTTTACGGCCTTCCTGCCGTCATTGCCGGGCCTGTCCCGGCAATCCAGGGCGCCGGGGCAGGGGCTGGCGGCTCATGAACCCCCGTGGCGGCGGGCAACAAAGGAATGCGAGACATGGCGCGCATCGGTTTCTATCCCGGATCGTTCGATCCCGTCACCTATGGCCATCTGGACATCATAACGCGGGCCGCGCGGCTGTTTGACGAGCTGGTGCTGGCCATCGGCGCGCATCACGAGAAGACCGCCCTGCTGCCGGTCAGGACGCGCATCGCCGTGCTCAAGGAGGTCATCCTGCCCATCACCGAACACACCGATTGCCAGATCAGTTTCGCCAAGTTTTCCTGCCTCGCCGTGGACGCGGCCCGGCGCGCCGGGGCGCAAACCATCGTGCGTGGCCTGCGCGACGGCGGCGATTTCGACTACGAGGTGCGCATGGCGCAGATGAACGCCGCCATGGCGCACGAGATAGACACCATCTTTCTCGCCGCCAGCCCGTCTTCAAGGATGATCTCCTCCTCGCTGGTCAAGCAGATCGCCGCCCTTGGCGGAGACATCGGCCAGTTCGTGCCCATGGAAGCCGCGCAGGCAGTCAAGGAAGCGCTGGCGGAAAAGGACACGGACTGAACGCCCATATTGCGCCGCAAAGGCGGTGCAGAAGATTTCACCGGACAACCATCAGGAGACACAGATGAAACCCATGACCATGATGAAGGGACTGGCCATCGCCGGTCTTCTCGCGGCGGCCGCCACGGCCTCCGCCTTCGCTGGAGAGGCCAAAAAGCTCGGCCTTGATCCGCAGAACACCCTCTACATCGATCTGAAGAACAATTGCCGGGTGGTCATCAAGCTGCTGCCGGACATCGCGCCCAAACACGTTGCGCGGGTGAAGAAACTGGCGCGCGAGCATTTCTATGACGGCATCATCTTCCACCGGGTGATCCCCGGCTTCATGGCCCAGACGGGCGATCCGACGGGCACAGGCATGGGCGGCTCGAAATATCCCAATCTGCCCGCCGAGTTCTCCAGCTTCCCCTTCAAGCGCGGCGTAGTCGGCGCGGCCCGCGCGCAGGATCCGAACTCGGCCAATTCGCAGTTCTTCATCATGTTCAAGGATGGCCGCTTTCTGGATGGCAAATACACCGTCTGGGGCGTCGTCGCCAAGGGCATGGACTGCGTGGACAAGATCACCCCCGGCGAACCGCCCGCCCATCCCGACAAGATGCTGAAGGTGCGCGTCGCGGCGGACGTGGACAAGTAGGCCCGCATACGGGAGATTTCCCACCGGAATCGTCATTGCCGGGCCTGTCCCGGCAATCCAGAGCGGCACACGCCTGCGCTTGCGGCTCTGGATACCCGGCACAAGCCTGTGCCCGCAAAGGCGGGTAGCCGGGTATGACGGAAGAGAAGACGCAATCTTTATGCGTTGGTCTTTACATCATCAACGGCTCTGCCCGCATACAAGGAGCGCCAAACCGCGCTCTGCCTTTTCGCAAGGAGACATTCAGTGACCAGTCCCGATCCGGAAAACACCATCGTTTTCGACATCGACACCACGGACCCGGCCACATCCGGCCAGGTGACCATCGCTCTCAGGCCCGATCTGGCCCCGGAGCATGTGAAGCGCATCAAGGAGCTGGTGCGCGAGGGCTTCTATGACGGAACGCCCTTTCACCGCGTCATCGAGGGCTTCATGGCCCAGGGCGGCGACCCCACGGGCACCGGCATGGGCGGCTCGGACCGCCCCGACCTGAAGGCGGAGTTCTCCAGCGCCAAACACAGGCGCGGCGTGGCCTCCATGGCCCGCGCCATGGATCCCAACTCGGCCAATTCGCAGTTCTTCATCTGCACCGCCGATTGCCCCTTCCTGGATGGGCAATATACCGTCTGGGGCGAGGTGACGGACGGCATGGACGTGGTGGACGCCCTGCCAAAGGGAGAGCCCGTGTCCAATCCCGGCAGGATCAAAAAGGCATGGGTGGCGGCCGATCAGGGCTGACAGGCCTGACGCCTCGTGCTGCAATGATCGCAAGCTGCGGGAAATTCTCCTGTGTGGCCACGTATTTGGCGCTGCATAAGACTAAATGCGGATGAGCGTGTGTCCCGCCTGGATACGGATGAGGAAACGGAAGCGTCATTTCGTTTGCATGCGGTCTGGTCAGGCCATATGTTCGGGGTGTTCGCAGGCTTTCCTTGCAGGAAACATCACCCATGTCCGGCGCGTCCAACGTTTCAGCATCTCCGCGCGGCCCTCTGGCCGGTATCCGCGTTCTCGACATGAGCCGGGTGCTCGCCGGGCCATACGCCACGCAGCTGCTGGGCGATTTCGGCGCCGATGTCATCAAGGTGGAGCGGCCGGGCAGGGGGGATGACACCCGCGCATGGGGCCCGCCATACGTGCCGGGCAGGGATGGCCGGGATCTGCCCGAGAGCGCCTATTACCTGTGCGCCAACCGCAACAAGCGCTCCATCGCCATCGATATCGCAACGCCGGAAGGCGCGCGGCTGGTGCGCGATCTGGCCGGGCGCTGCGATGTCATGATCGAGAATTTCAAGCCTGGGGGCCTGCGCAAATACGGCCTCGGTTTCGATGCGCTGCATGCGCTGCATCCCTCCCTGATCTATTGCTCCATCTCCGGCTACGGGCAAAACGGCCCCAATGCCGCCAAACCCGGCTATGACCTGCTGGCCCAGGCCTTCGCCGGCGTCATGGCCATCACCGGGGAGCCGGAGGGGGAACCGATGAAGGTGGGCGTGGCCATCGCCGATGTCATGTGCGGCATGTATGCGGCCACCGCCATTCTCGCCGCCCTGCGCCACCGCGACGCCACCGGCGAGGGCCAGCACATCGACATCGCCCTGGCCGACGCCACCGTCAGCTGGCTGATCAACGCCGGAACGAACTATCTGGCCGCCGGCGTCGAAGAGCGCCACGGCAACCAGCATCCCAACATCGTGCCCTATCAGGTCTTCGCCGCGGCGGATGGCCATCTGGTCATCGCCGCCGGGAACGACGCCCAATACGCCCGCTTGTGCGCCATTCTGGGGCGCGAAGACCTGGCAAGCGATCCGCGCTACGCCACCAACCAGGCGCGCCTTGCGCACCGCGAAGAACTCATCGCGAAACTGCAAGAGCTCATCGGGCGATGGAACAAGGCCGGTCTGCTGGCCCGCATGGAGCAGGAGAACATCCCCGGCGGGCCCATCAATTCGCTGCGCGAGGTCTTCGCCAGCGATCAGGTGAAGGCGCGCGGCATGCGCGTCCGCATGGATTTTCCCGCCGCCCGCGAAGGCTTCGTGGAGCTCATCGGCAACCCGGTGAAATTCTCGCGCACCCCCGTCACCTACCGGCGCCCGCCGCCACAATGCGGCGAGCACGGCGAGGAGATCGTCCGCGAGCTTCTGGGCGATAAGCCGCGCAAATAGGGCGGGACGGTCCCGCCATGCCCCGGCGCATGCATCGGCTGGGCATTCCTGATATGATGGGGGCATGAGAGATTCGCTCCGCATGTCCGCGCGCCTGATCTGCCTGTTCGTCCTCCTGCTCCCGGCGCTTTTCGCCCCCGGCCGGGGCAGGGCGCTCGCCGCCCCGGTTCATGGAATCGCCATGCATGGCAGGCCCGCGCTGGCGGCGGATTTCAGCCATTTCCCATACGCCAATTCCGATGCGCCGAAGGACGGGACATTGCATGTGGCGGTCACCGGCTCCTTCGACAGCCTCAATCCCTTCATCATCAAGGGCGAGCGGGCCATGCATGTGCGCGCCTTCGTCTATGAAAGCCTGCTGGCGCGCAATCTGGCCGAACCATTTTCGCTCTATGGCCTGGTGGCCAGAAGTATCGAAATGCCCGATGACCGCTCCTTCATCATCTTTCACATCGACCCGAGGGCGCGCTTCGCCGACGGCGCGCCCATCACGGCGCGCGATGTGCTCTTTTCGTGGAAAACCCTGCGCGATCATGGCCGGCTCAATCACCGCACCTATTACAGGAAGGTGCTGAAGGCCGAGGCTCTTGATGATCTGACGGTGAAGTTTTCCCTTGATGGCAAGGATCGCGAGCTGCCGCTGATCCTTGGCCTCATGCCGGTGCTGCCGGAGCATTTCTACAAGGACAGGCCCTTCGAGCGCACCACGCTGAAACCCGTGCTGGGCTCCGGGCCATACCGCATCATCGAGGTCAAGCCCGGCCAGCGCATCATCTTCGAGCGGCGCAAGGACTACTGGGCGCGCGATCTGCCATCACGGCGCGGCATGTTCAATCATGACAGGGTGATCGTCGATTATTACCGCGACAACCAGACCGCCTTCGAGGCGCTGAAGAAAAGGATGGCGGATTACCGCTACGAGGGCGACGCCACGCGCTGGGCCACGGCCTATGACTTCCCGGCGGTGAAATCCGGCGCGTTCATCAAGGAGACCCTGCCCACGGGCCTGCCCAAGCCGCTGTTCGCCTTCGTCTTCAATACGCGCCGGGCGCTTTTTTCCTCCCGCGCCGTGCGCGAGGCCATGCTCTACACCTTCGATTTCGAATGGGCCAACATCAACCTCTTTCACAAGCTCTTCGCCCGCACCAACGGCTATTTCGACGGCTCGGAGCTGTCCTCCATCGGCCGCCCGGCAAGCGATGCGGAAAAGGCCCTGCTGGCCAGTGTTGGCGCGAAGCTGGAGCCGCGCTTTCTGTCGGGTGAGTGGCGCGCGCCCAGATCGGACGGCTCCGGGCGCGACCGCAAGAACCTGCGCCGGGCGCTGGATCTGTTCGCCAGGGCCGGATGGAGGCTCAAGGGCCGCCGGCTGGTCAACGCAAAAGGCGCGACCTTCGTGTTCGAGATGCTCATTCAGACGCGCATCGAGGAAAAGCTCGCTCTGCACTGGCAGCATACCCTGCGCCTGATCGGCGTGACCCTGAATGTGCGCAAGGTGGATTCGGCCCAGTTCACCCGCCGCCTGCTGGCCTATGACTATGATGTCGTGCCCTACACCTGGTTCAATTCGCTCTCGCCGGGCAACGAGCAGAAATTCTACTGGGGCTCCATGGGGCGCGCACGCCAGGGCACGCGCAACTACATGGGCGTGGCCGATCCGGCCATCGACGCCGTCATCGAGCGCATCATCGCCGCGCGGGACAGAAAGCCCTTCGTCACCGCCGTGCGCGCCCTTGACCGGCTGCTGACCAGCGGCTTTTATGTGCTGCCGCTCTATCACACGCCGGGCCAGTGGGTGGGCCGCTGGAAGCGCCTGCACAGGCCGAAGGCGCTTTCGCTCTACGGCTTTCTGCCGTCCGTTACCTGGACGGTTCCGGCGCCGTGATCCTGCGCGCATGGCGGAAAAGCCCGCCCGAGCCTGTTGCATGGCGCGCATGGCGGGAGCCATGTTGCGCATCCCGTCAATCCCCAAACCCGATCTGGAGACTTGCATGCCCGAGCCCATCGCCATCGACGTCATCGCCGATCTGTCCTGCCCGTGGAGCTACATCGGCAAGAAGCGTCTGGACATGACGCTGGAGATGCTGGAAATCCCGGCGAAGGTGACCTTCTATCCCTATCTGCAGGCCGCCGATCTGCCGCCGGACGGCATGCCACGCAAGGACTGGCTGGCGCGCGCCTATGGATCGCCCTCGCAAATCCGCGACGCCCTGGCCGCCATCAGCAAGGAAGCCCAGGATACAGGCATCACCTTCGATTTCGACGCCATCAAGACCATGCCCAATACGCTCAACGCCCACCGTCTGGTGCGCTGGGCGCGCGACGTCGGGCGCGAAAGCGAGATGGTGGAGCGCCTCTATGCGCTCTTCTTCACCGAAGGGCAGGACATCGGCGACACCGAGGTGCTGGCCCTGGCGGCGGAGGAAGCCGGCGTCATGCACCGCTTCAAGGCGCGCAAGATGATCGAATCGGAAGTGGAGATGGAGGAGATCTGGGAAGACATCAAGGCGGCCCGCGAACTGGGCCTGAAAATGGTTCCCGCCTTCATCATCGCCAACAAATACGCCATCCTCGGCGTTGACAACCCCGTCAACATGGCCAAGGCCATCGTCGCCGCCCACGAAGAGGCCAGGGCGGCGGAGTAGGGAGCCGGGTTCCAATTCCGGCATGAACCAAGGTTGCACGGAGGCGGTTTTGCCTCCGGGGTTGATTGTTCGCGCGCCTGATCCCTGCGCAGTCTGATCCGCGAGAAGGCCGGGTTCGTTCCGGCTGGCTTGCAAAAGGATCGGAATATTGACGGATATGTCCTTGGATACCCGCGAGAAGCGGGAAGGCGCGAAGGCGGCGGGCGTGCTGGTGCGCGATCTGCCGGTGCGGGTCTTTCACTGGTCGCTCGTGGCGGCGGTGACAACAGCTCTGCTGAGCGGCTGGCTGGGCGGCAAGACGCTGCTGTGGCTGCACGTTTCCGCAGGGGTTACGGTGCTGGGGCTGGTGATTTTTCGCCTTATCTGGTGGTTCGCCGGCGGGTATTACGCGCGTTTGTCCACCTATCCGCTGCATCCGGAGAAGGTGAAGGCGCATCTGCGCGGGCTGCTGGCCGGGCGCTCGCGCTTCGACGGCGGGCACAATCCGGCCGGGGCCTGGATGATCGTGGCGATGGTTTCCGGGCTGGGCCTGCTGTCACTGAGCGGTCTGGCCGCCCTTGGCGGACTTGAGAACGCCGGGCCATTGCGGGCCTTCGTCAGTGTTGGGGGCGGGGAGGCCGCCGGCGAGGTTCACGAGACGCTCGCGGCGCTGATCGCCGCCGCCATCGCCCTGCACCTGGCCGGGGTGTTCATGGAGACGAGAATCTTCGGCCATCCGCTGATCGCCGCCATGACGAAAGGGCGCGTCCATGCGCCCGGCGTGCGCGGCGAGAGCGGCGGGCCGCTCGTCCTGCGCGGGGCCGTTCTGGCGGCGCTGGTGGCGGCGGCCATGTGGTGGGCCAATCAGGCGCTGGCCGGGCTGCCCGATACCCGCTGGCGGCCCGTACAACCCGCCGCAGCCTATGTGGACAACTGCGCCGACTGCCATTTCGCCTATCACCCCTCGCTGCGCACGGCGGAAGGCTGGCGGCGCATCATGGCGGGGCTTTCCAGTCACTATGGCGAGGATGCCTCCGTCAGCGAGGCCGATGGAAAGGCGATCCTGTCTTATCTCGCCGCCAATGACGCCAACAGCTTTTCCACGCTTGCCGCGGTGCGCATCGGGCGTGCGCCGGCGAAGGACGAGAGGCTGACGGAAACGGCCTTCTGGAAGCACCGCCACGGACATATCCCGAAAGCCATTTTCGCCTCGCGCGCGGTGGGGGCGAAATCCAACTGCAAGGCCTGTCACCGCGACGCCGAGAGCGGGCGCTTCAACGCCTGGAACATTCATGTTCCGTCAACAGCAAAGGAGAAAAAATCATGAAACACGCCAAGGAAAAACTGGCCTTCATGGCGCTGGCCGGGGCGCTGATCGCGGGCGCGGCGGCGGCAACGGCGGGCACGCCGCAGGATATCCTCAACAAGCTGGTGGCCCAGGCCAAGGCCGATGGCAGCTGGACGGGGAGCCGCCCGGTCAAACGCGGCCAGGCCTTCTTTCTGGCCAAACACTCCGGCGGCAAGAAGAAAACACCGTCATGCTCCACTTGCCACACGAAAAATCCGCGCAATTCCGGGCGCACGCGGGTGGGCAAGGTGATCCAACCCATGGCCCTGTCGAAGACGCCCGATCGCTATTCCGACCCGAAAAAAGTGGCCAAGTGGTTCCGCCGCAATTGCCACACGGTGCTCGGGCGGCCCTGCACGCCGATGGAAAAGGGCGACTTCATCACCTTCATGATCAGCCAGTAAAGGATTCGGACTCATGTTCAGCACATTCAAAAAGGCCATTCCGGCGCTCATCGTCATGACGGGACTGACTGTCTCCGCCACGGGCCAGGCGCAGGCGGAGCGTTATCTCACGGTGAAGGACAAGACGGTCAAGGAAGAATGCGGGGCCTGCCACATGGCCTTTTCGCCGCGCATGCTGCCGGCGCGCTCGTGGGACGCCATCATGTCCAATCTGAGCGAGCACTTCGGCGAGGACGCCTCGCTAGACGAAGAAACCACGCGGAAAATCCGCGACTATCTGATGAACAACGCCGCCGACACGGGCAGATGGAAATCGCGCTTCATGCGCGGGGTGCGCAAGAAGGATACGCCGGAGCGCATCACCAAAACGCCCTACTGGATTCGCAAGCACCGCAGGGAGGTCTCCCGGCGGGCCTGGAAGCGGGCCGGATCGAAGGCCAATTGCACCGCTTGCCACCGCTACGCCGAAAAGGGCTATTATGACGATGACTGAGAACCGGCCGGGGCGGATTCGTTTCCGTCCCGGATCGTGCGGAAACACCTGATAATCTGGAAAGGGGCCTCATGGGGGCGGAGCAAAGCAGGGCGCGATTGTGGCGGATGCGGACGCTTGCGGCCTCCTTCGCCGTGCTTCTGGCCTGTCAGGCCATTCTGATACTGGATGTTCTGGGTGACGCCTATGGCATTGACATTCTGCCGTGGCATTTTGAACTGGAGACCATAGAGCTTCTGATTATTGGCGGGCAGACGCTTTCGCTCATCGCCATCGGCTGGACGCTGGCGGCCTTCTGGCGCGAGCACGGGCGATACCGCGAGGCGGTGCGCACGGCGTCCGGGCAGCTGCTCGAGACCATCAACCGGCGTTTCGATGTCTGGGGGCTGACGGAATCGGAGCGCGAGGTGGCCCTTTTGCTCATCAAGGGGCTGAGCGTCAGCGAGATCGCCCGGGCGCGCAACTCCCGTCCCGGCACCGTCAAGAGCCAGAGCAACGCCGTCTACCGCAAGGCGGGGCTGCGCGGGCGCGGCGAGCTGGCGGCCTATTTCGTCGAGGATCTGCTGGCCGGGGATTCGCTGCTGGAGTGACGCAGGCGCGCGCCGAAGCGGCTTTCGGCGCGGGCCAGACCGGCGGGCGCAAAGCGCACGGTCAGGTGTGTTCCGTTCTCGGCGTCTTGCCGTTCCAGCACAT
>JALUFY010000245.1:0-1908 GCA_027051995.1 Hyphomicrobiales bacterium | reverse complement strand
TTGCGGCACGTCGGCGTGACGGTAGAGCCATGCCAGGTCGGCCCCGGCCTGCGGGGGCAGGGTGATGACGCGGGTTTCATCCTCCCGCGACAGGGCCGCCTCGATGCGCTCCAGCAGATCGTCCAGCCCCTCTCCGGTGACGGCGGAGGCGATGACGGCGCGATCCCGGCGCGCCGCCCTGGCCGTCATGCGCCGGCGGGTCTCATCGCTCCACAGATCGGCTTTGTTCCACACCTCGATCATGGAGGCGAGGCGGGCCTCGTCCAGCCCCAGTCCGCGCAGCACATGCTCCACGTCGCGGGCCTGCGCGGCGGCTTCGTCCTCGCCGGTCATGTCGCGCACGTGCAGGATGATGTCGGCCTCCAGCACTTCCTCCAGGGTGGCGCGGAAGGCGGCCACCAGGGTGGTGGGCAGATCGGAGATGAAGCCCACGGTGTCAGAGAGGATCACCTTGCGCCCATGCGGCAGATTGAGGAGCCGCATGGTGGGGTCCAGCGTGGCGAAGAGCTGATCCTGGGCATGCACATGAGCGCTGGCCAGGCGGTTGAACAGGGTGCTCTTGCCGGCATTGGTGTATCCGGCCAAGGCGATGATGGGGTAGGGAACCTTGCGGCGGGCCTTGCGGTGCAGGGCGCGGGTGCGGGCCACCTGCTCCAGCTGGCGGGTGAGCTTGCCGATACGCTCCGAGAGCAGGCGGCGGTCGGCCTCGATCTGCGTCTCGCCGGGGCCGCCCATGAAGCCGAAGCCGCCTCTTTGCCGCTCCAGATGCGTCCAGGAGCGCACAAGGCGGGTCTTCTGGTAGTTCAGATGCGCGAGCTCCACCTGCAAACGGCCTTCCTTCGTGCGGGCGCGGCGGCCGAAAATCTCCAGAATGAGGCCGGTGCGGTCGAGCACCTTGGCGTCCCAGGCCTTTTCCAGATTGCGCTGCTGGCCGGGGGAGAGATGGGTGTTGACGATGACCAGCTCGGCGTCCGCGGCATGAATCGCTCCCTTCAGCTCCTTGGCCTTGCCGGGGCCCATGAGGGTGGCCGGATTGAGCTTCGAGAGGGTGACGATCTCGTGACCGGCGATGTCCAGATCGATGGCGGCGGCAAGGGAGAGCGCCTCGTCCATCATGCGCGCCGTGTCCCGGCGGGCTGACGCCGGCGGCGGGGAGTTCTTGTCGCGCGTCACCGCCCGGCGCAGGGCATCGGACTTGAAGTCCACATGCAGGACGAAGGCGCGGGTGGGGCGCTCTTCCTCGATTTGAAAGGTGATTTCGCCGCGCGCGGAGGCCTTGCGGCGGCGTGATTTCCTGCTCATGCGCTCATGTCATCCCGCGCGGCCATGGGACAGTGGCCGGTGATTTCAGATATGCGTCTATCGCGCCTGGCGATCCTGTTCAATCGCGCCGCTATCTCTTTGGCGGTTTTCAGAAGTTGGCCGGGTCTTCGTCGGACAGCGAGATGGGCGTTGACGGCATGACCGTGGAGATGGCGTGCTTGTAGACGAGCTGAGAGACGCCGTCGCGGCGCAAAAGGACGCAGAAATTGTCGAACCAGGTGATGATTCCCTGCAATTTCACCCCGTTGACGAGGAACACGGTGACGGGCACCTTGTTCTTGCGCACGTGATTGAGAAAGGTGTCCTGAAGATTCTGCTGCTTGTCCTGCGCCATTTTTTGCTTGCCTCTTTCCGGGCCTGTAGAGTGTTCCCGGCCGTTGCGCCGCCCCGCCGGGCCTTTTGATCATGCCGCCGGGCGGGAGTTCCCCTTGATGATGTTAACCATAACACAGATTTCGCGGGAGTTCGAGAGCGGGCGGAATGCGCTCCCCGGTTGCGTTCCGGGCGTGTGGTGCGGGCGGGGGGACTTGAACCCCCACGGCCTTGCGGCCAACGGATTTTAAGTCCGCAAGAAACATAATGTAA
>JALUFY010000244.1 GCA_027051995.1 Hyphomicrobiales bacterium | reverse complement strand
ATCCAGAGCCGCAGACTCATACGTCCGCCGCCCTCATGCCGGGCGGGGATTGATCCCCGCCCGGAACGGTATTCGCGCGGGTTTGAACCCGCGCTTTGTCCTAGTGCGCAAGCGGGGTTGAAACCCCGCGGAAACCGTTCCGGTGCAGGTTCAAACCTGCACCGGCGATTATTACAGAGCCTGAGGCGTCACGGAGCAGAAAACAGATCCCCCTGCCCTCTCCATCACTTCCCCTGCTTGCCATAGGTGCGGAAGAGCTCCAGAACGCGGGCCATTTCGTCCGGCGGGAGGGATTTGGGCGCGCCGATGGAGCGGGCGAGGATGTATTGCCGGGCAAGGCCTTCCACTTCTTCGGCCAGATGCAGCGCCTGACGCAGATCGCCGCCATAACAGATCACGCCGTGATGGGCGAGGAGCGCGGCGCGGCGCGGGCCCAGGGCGCGCAGCATGTTCTTTGACAATTCTTCACTGCCGAAGGTAGCGTAGGGGGCGCAGTCGATGATCTCTCCGCCAGCGGCGGCCACCATGTAATGAAAGGCCGGGATGGGCTCATTCAGGCAGGCCAGGGCCGTGGCGTGATCGGAATGGGTGTGGACGACCGCGCCCGCTTCGGCGCGGGTGGCGTAGATGTCGCGGTGCATGCGCCATTCGCTGGAGGGCCTCAGCGCGCCCTTCCAGCCGCCGTCCATGCCGACGAAGACGATCTGCTCCGGTTGAAGGATATCGCCGGGCACGCCGGAGGGCGTGATGTAGAACCCGCCATCGGCGCGCAGCGAGACATTGCCCGCGGCGCCCCGGTTCAGGCCCTTTTCCACCAGCGCGCGGGCGGCCTCGGCCACTTGCAGTCCGCTGGCTGTTTCCGGTCCGCTCATGACGTGCCTCACAGGGATGGCGAGGTGATAAAGGCGGCCTCGTCCGCATCCGCCTCGATAACGGTGCGCCCGTTCTCCAGCCGCGCCCTGCCGGAAGCCACCAGCGCCAGGGCGCGCGGGAAGATTTTATGCTCCACCCTGAGCACGCGGGCGGCGAGGGTATCGGCCGTATCGCCGGAGAGCACGGGCGCCGCGCCCTGGATGATGATGGGGCCGCCGTCGAGATCAGCGGTCACGAAATGCACCGTGCAGCCATGCAGGCGCACGCCGTCTCGCAGGGCGCGCTCGTGGGTGTGCAGGCCCTTGTAGGCGGGCAGCAGGGAGGGATGGATGTTGAGCATCCGCCCCTCGAGCCTTCTTGTGAAGCCTTCCGTCATGATGCGCATGAAACCGGCGCAGGCCACCAGATCGGCGGCGAAGACGAGGAGGGTTTCATAAAGCACCTCCTCGAAGGCCTCGCGGGTTTCGAATTCCCGGTGATCGATGACGGCGGTGGCGATGCCCTCTTCCCGAGCTGTTTTCAGCCCGCCCGCGCCGGGATTGTTGGAGATGACGGCGGTGATCTCGAAGGGGCAACCGGCGGCCCTGGCGGCCTTTATCAGCGCCTCCATGTTGGAGCCGCGCCCGGAGATGAGCACCGCGACCTTCTTGCGCCCGCTCATGCGCCGAACTCCGCCTGGCCGGTGAAGACAACCGGCTCGCCGCGGCGGGCCTCGAGATCGCCGAGGATGAAGGTGCTTTCGCCCTGCCCGGCCATGACATCCATGAAAGCGGGCGCGGCCTCCCTGGCCACCACGGCCACCATGCCGCAGCCGCAATTGAAGGTGCGCAGCATCTCGCCGGTTTCCACATTGCCCATGCGCTTCAGCCAGCCGAAGACCGGCGGGATGGGCAGGGCGGAGAGATCGACGCGGGCGGTGAGATGCGCGGGCAGCACGCGGGGGATGTTCTCCACGAAACCGCCGCCGGTGATATGCGCCAGGGCCCTGACGCCGCAGTCCGCGCCGCGCAGGGCGGCGAGAAGCTGGCGGACATAGATGCGGGTGGGCTCCAGCAGGGCCGCGCCGAGGCTCTTGCCGGGGGAGAAGGGGGCCTCGTCCGTCCATTTCAGGCCGGAATGTTCGACGATGCGGCGGATCAGCGAATAGCCGTTGGAATGCGGGCCGGAGGAAGCCAGGCCGATGAGCAGATCGCCCTCGCGCATGGCCCGCGTTCTGGGCAGCACGTTTCCGCGCTCCACCGCGCCGACGGCGAAACCGGCCAGATCGTAGTGGCCGGGGGCATACATGCCGGGCATCTCGGCGGTTTCGCCGCCGATGAGGGCGCAGCCGGCCTGCTTGCAGCCTTCGGCGATGCCAGCCACCACGGCCGCCGCGTCCTTCACATCCAGCCTGCCGGTGGCGAAATAATCGAGGAAGAAGAGCGCCTCGGCCCCCTGCACCACCAGATCGTTAACGCTCATGGCCACCAGATCGATGCCGATGGCGTCATGCATGCCGGTGGCGATGGCGAGCAGCACCTTGGTGCCCACGCCATCGTTGGCGGCCACCAGCAGCGGGTCTTCGTATCCGCAGGCCTTCAAGTCGAACAGGCCGCCGAAGCCGCCAAGGCCGCCTTCCGCCCCGGGGCGCATGGTGGCCCCGGCGAGCGGCTTGATGGCCTCGACAAGCGCGTTGCCGGCGGAGATGTCCACGCCCGCTCCGGCGTAGGTCATGCTGCGGGAGCCATCCGTCATGTCTTGCCTTTCGCCCGTGTCTTTTCACCATAAGGGATGCGGCGCGCCCCTTTGACTTGCCGCATCATGCCATGTATTGGATATGTCAAACGGCGCGCGCAAGAAAAAAGCGCGGCTTTTGCAGGATTTTCCTGTGTCCGCCCGCTCAAGGCCCGCCGGGCCGGGGGTGGACAACCGGGGGCTAGACACGGAGTTTCACGCATGACACGGGCGTGGCGCGCGATGCCGGCGGGGCTGGCGGCGATTTTTTTTCTCTGCCTGAGCATTGTTCTTCCGATGGCAGGCGGCGCGCCTGCGCGGGCCGGGGAGAGGGATGTCTTCACCGTCTCCGGCGTCAAGGTGGACGTGACCGACACCGACGCGGCCACGGCCAAGGTCAAGGCCATCCAGCAGGCGCAGATGAAGGCCTTTCATACCCTGGTGCGGCGCATCGCCTCCGAAGATGTCTGGGCGCGGCTGAGCAAGCTGGGCCGGCGCAGGATCGGGCGCATGATGTCCTCGCTGTCGGTGGAGGAGGAGCACACCGGGCCGCGCCGCTACATCGGCAAACTGACCATCCGCTTCCGCCCGGC
>JALUFY010000243.1 GCA_027051995.1 Hyphomicrobiales bacterium | reverse complement strand
AACACGGCCTCATCAAGTGCCCAGGTGGCGGAATTGGTAGACGCGCTGGCTTCAGGTGCCAGTGGCCATCAGGCCGTGGAAGTTCGAGTCTTCTCCTGGGCACCATCCTGCCTTTTCATGGATTCAGCATATCGTGCAAGGCGCTTGGCGGGTTGCATCATGGCCTTGGCGGCCAACGGCGATGCTTTGCTTTGCACCTTTCTCATGTATTCAGGCATGAGCCGGATGCGCGCGCCAGACAGGCTCCGCCAGTTTCAGCGGCGGGAGGCGCGGCCGGGAAAATTTCGCTTCAAGTCCGGAAATCATCCGGACCGCCTCCGGGAGGCGGCCTTTTTGGCGCTTTTGCCCTTTTTGCCTGTTCTTTTTGCGCCGCCGGGGGCGCCGGGCCAGGTTGTTTCGGGGGCTTGCAGGGCGGATCTGGACACCGGGCCGTCCATGGCGGCCATCATCTGCTCGCGCAGGCGTCTGGCCTCGTCGCGCAGGCGGGCGGCCTCCTCGAATTCCAGACCGGCGGCGGCGGCCTTCATGCGTTTTTCCAGACAGGCGATGACCTGCTCGATGTTGTGGCCCACAAGCGCGCCGTCCTCGCCCGCCGGGCCGGCGTCCACCGTCACCCGGTCGGCCTCCCAGGGGCTGCCGATGATGTCGCCGATGTTCTTCCTGACGGTTTCCGGCGTGATGCCGTGTTCGGCGTTCCACGCCAGCTGCTTTTCGCGCCGCCGCTTCGTCTCGCCGATGGCGCGCTCCAGCGAGCCGGTCATGCGGTCGGCGTAGCAGATGACGCGCCCCTCGACGTTGCGCGCGGCGCGGCCGAAGGTCTGAATGAGCGAGGTTTCGGAGCGCAGGAAGCCCTCCTTGTCGGCGTCGAGAATGGCCACCAGGGCGCATTCGGGGATATCCAGCCCCTCGCGCAGCAGGTTGATGCCCACCAGAATATCGAAGGCTCCCAGACGCAGATCGCGGATGATCTCGATGCGCTCGATGGTGTCGATGTCCGAATGCATATAGCGCACGCGCAGCCCCTGCTCGTGCATGTATTCGGTCAGATCCTCGGCCATCTTCTTGGTCAGCACGGTGACCAGGGCGCGCTGGCCGCGGGCCGCCACATCGCGGCATTCGGCGATGAGATCGTCCACCTGGCTGGCGCAGGGGCGCACAATGATTTCCGGATCGACCAGTCCGGTGGGGCGGATCACCTGTTCGGCGAAGACCCCGCCGGTGCGCTCCAGCTCCCAGGGGCCGGGGGTGGCCGAAACAAAGATGGACTGCGGGCGCATGGCGTCCCATTCCTCGAAGCGCAGCGGACGGTTGTCCACGCAGGAGGGCAGGCGGAAGCCGAACTCCGCCAGCGTCGCCTTGCGGTTGAAGTCGCCCTTGAACATGCCGCCGATCTGCGGCACCGAGACATGGCTCTCGTCGGCGAAGAGAAGGGCGTTGTCCGGCAGATATTCGAACAGCGTCGGCGGCGGCTCGCCCGGCTTGCGGCCCGTCAGATAGCGCGAATAGTTCTCGATGCCCGGGCACGAGCCGGTGGCCAGCATCATCTCGATGTCAAAGAGAGTGCGCTGCTCCAGCCTCTGGGCCTCCAGAATGCGCCCGGCGGCGTGAAACTGCTCCAGCCGCTGGCGCAGCTCCTCCTTGATGCGGGTGACCGCCTGCTCCAGCGTCGGCTTGGGCGTCACGTAATGGGAGTTGGCGTAGATGCGCGCCTCCTCCAGTTGCGCCGCGCGCCTGCCGGTCAGCGGATCGAATTCGGTGATCTCCTCCACCTCGTCGCCGAACATGGAGATGCGCCAGGCGCGGTCTTCCAGATGCGAGGGCCAGACCTCGATGACATCGCCGCGCACGCGGAAGGCGCCGCGCATGAAATTGCCGTCGTTGCGCTGATAATGCAGCTTCACCAGATCGTCCATGATCCGCTTCTGGGCGATCTCCTGCCCGGCCTTCAGCGGCAGTGACATGGCGGCGTAGGTCTCCACGTCGCCGATGCCGTAGATGCAGGAGACGGAGGCCACGACGATGACGTCGTCACGCTCCAGCAGGGCGCGCGTGGCCGAATGGCGCATGCGGTCGATCTGTTCGTTGATGGCGCTGTCCTTCTCGATATAGGTGTCGGTGCGCGGCACGTAGGCTTCCGGCTGGTAGTAGTCGTAGTAGGAGACGAAATACTCCACCGCGTTTTCGGGAAAGAAGCTCTTGAACTCGCCATAGAGCTGCGCCGCCAGGGTCTTGTTGGGGGCGAGGATGAGCGCCGGACGCTGCACCGCCTCGATCACCTTGGCCATGGTGAAGGTCTTGCCCGAGCCGGTGACGCCGAGCAGCACCTGATCCACTTCGCCGTTCCCGATACCCTCCACCAGCTCGGCGATGGCCCGGGGCTGATCGCCCCTGGGCTCGAAATCCGAGACCAGCCGGAAGGGCCGCCCGCCCTCGCCCTTGGCCGGGCGACTCGGGCGGTAGGGCGTGAACCCCTCGAAGGCGGGCATGGGCGGGCGCAGCCGCGCCAGGGCCTCGCGCCCGGCCTCGGCGGAGGCCAGCGGATCGGGCCGCAGCATGGCCGCAGGGGCCTCTTCCAGCCCCAGCGGCTTCGTTCCGCCCTTTGTCCTGTTGTGTCCCATGCGGGCAATATAGGCCTCCCCGCCCGCGATGGGAACAGGCCGGAGGGGCGGTGAAGAAACGCCGCCGGTTCCGTCCGGCCGGAGGAAACGCCGGGGCCGGGCGAAAAGGCGGAATGGGATATTGTATTAAATTCGTATATGAGAGAAATAATATATAAGAAACGCCTGATATACATCCATCCATACGGGAAATGCGCTGTTATATGCTTGTGTTTACTGGCTAACTGCCGCACGAAAAAGTGAAAATTGCTTGCAATTGTTACCGGCTGGCATTATTGCTCTATATATTGACACATTGCATTGCGTGAATGTGATCGGCAATCACTCTCAGCGCGTCCATGACAGCGCGGCGCGTCCGGAGGGCGGGAATGTCCCCGAAAGGATGTTTCCATGTTACGTCTTAGAGGAGGGAACGAAGCATGACGAAAAACACTGGCAAGACCGGCCTGGGCCGGCGTGATTTCCTGAAGGGCGCGGCGCTGGCCAGCGCCGGGGCCGGCGCGGGCCTGACGGTTGCGGCGGGCGCCACGCCGGCGCTGGCGGCCGTGGCCGGGCCGCTGAGCCGCGCCGCCGATCTGCCGAAACCGTCCGGACAGCGGGTCATCGTCGTCGGCGGCGGCTGGTCGGGCCTGACCATGTCGAAATACCTCAAGAAGAACAATCCGAAGTTCGACGTGGTGATGATCGAGCCGAATTCGACGTTCTTCTCCTGCCCGCTGTCCAACCTGTGGCTGGGGGATGTCGTCGATCTCGATCTGCTGCTGCACTCCTATACCGACGCGGCGAAGAACAATGGCTACACCTGGTTGCAGGGCATGCTGGTGCAGCTCGACCGCGAGAAGCGCCGCGCCTTCACCACGGCGGGCTACATCGATTACGACTATATCGTGCTCTCGCCCGGCATCGATTACAATTACGCCTCACTGGGCGTGAAGGATCCGGCGGAGGCCATCCGCGTGGCGCAGAGCTATCCGGCCGGCTTCAAGCCCGGTTCGGAGCATCTGTCCATCAAGGCCAAGCTGGACGATTTCGAGGAAGGCGTCTTCCTGCTCAACGTGCCCACCGGCAACTACCGCTGCCTGCCCGGCCCATACGAGCGCGCCTGCCTCATCGCCTCCTACTTCAAGCGCGAGGGCATCAAGGGCAAGGTGGTGCTGCTCGATCCCAACGAAAAGCCGACCATCAAGGCCGATGGCTTCCTGGCCGCCTTCAAGGAGCTGCACAAGGATCATCTGGAATACCGCACGGCGGTCAACATCACCGGCGTGGACGTGGACAAGAAGAAGGTTGTCACCGAGTTCGGCGAGGTGGAATTCGCCGACGCGGCGCTCTATCCGCGCGTGCGCGCCGCCCGCATCATTCAGGATCTGGGCCTGGCCGATCCCAAGAGCCCGCAGATGGAAGGCAAGATCGACAACTTCAAGTATACCGTGCCGGGAGACGATCACACCTATATCGCGGGCGATGCGCGGCCCATGCCCTTCTCCAAGTCGGGCAACACGGCCAATACCGAGGCGCACATCGTCTCGAAGATGATCGCCGCCCGCGCCCAGGGCAAGGATGTGCCCTGGGAGAGCCCCAACACCATCTGCTATTCCATGGTCGATGGCGAGGGCAAGCAGTCCATCATGGTGGACGCCAAATACAAGTTCACCAAGGGCAAGGGCTGGGGCTTCACCGATGTCAAGCTGATCGAAAAACGCTCGAAGCAGCTCGGCAAGGCCAACATCGAGTGGGGCAAGGGCCTTTACCGCGACATGTTCTCCTGATGCGCCAGGCTGACGGCTGAACGGACACAAACGGTCTCGCGCCCGCCTTTTGGGGCAGTCTGGGGGCAGGGCGGGCGCGATTCCCGGATCATGCAGCATAGGGAGGACGCCAGGGGAATGACGCGGGAGACTGATCGCAGGGGGTTCATGAAACTGTGCGGCAAGACGGCCGTGGCCGCCGCCGTGGCCGGAGCGGCGGTAAGGAGCGCCACCGCGCCCGCCTTCGCGCTGGACAATCCGCCGCGCGCCCGCCTGGTGACGGCGGACGGCAAGCCGCTGATGGCCTCCAGGCTGCCGATGCACGCCAACTGGATTTTTCACTATCCTTACGAATCCACCCCCGTTCTGCTCATCCGGGTCGAGGATCCCGCCCCGGCGATGGATGTGGAAGACCGCGACGGCAAGGCATATACATGGCCCGGCGGCGTGGGCCCTGGCGGCTCCATCGTCGCCTACGCGGCCATTTGCGCCCATGCCCTGTCCTATGACAGCAAGGAAACCAGCTTTCTCAATTACCGCAGAAAGCGCAACGAGATGTCCGGCCATGGCCGCGTCATCACCTGCTGCGCCCACGCCAGCGTTTATGATCCCGCCGCCGGGGCCAGGGTGCTGGCCGGGCCGGCCAAGTTTCCGCTGGCCGCCGTGCTGCTGGAGCATGACGAAAAGACGGATGAGCTTTTCGCCACCGGCATCGCCGGCTCGGAGCTCTACAAGGAGTTCTTCAAGGCCTACCGCAAGGATTTGCGCAAGGAGTTCGGGCGCAGCAAATACCGCAAGCGGGTGGAGGGCGATGTCACCGCCATGCCCGTATCGGGATATTCCGAAGACGCCATCGAATGCTGATGGCATGGCGGCCCCCGCGCGGGGCGCAACGGAGAGCTTGAGATCATGGCCAGGAAGAAAAAGACAGGCCTGAACAGGCGCGAGGCCATCAAGGCCGCGTCCGCCGCCGCCCTGGGCGCGGCGGCCGGCGCTGGCGCGGGTTCCGGCGGCGCGCTGGGGGCGGAAAAGCCGCTGAAGGTGCGCCCGCCCAGCGCCTTTTCCCGCCAGGCGGAGGTGCCCGGTTTCGGCGGCACGCGCGTCGCCGTCATCGGCGGTGGCTGGTCGGGGCTGGAGACGGCCCGCCAGCTGAAGAAGAACAGGCGCGATCTCGACGTCGTTCTCATCGAGAAGCGCGCCAGCTTCTTTTCCTGCCCGCTGTCGAACCTGTGGCTGGTGGACCGCATTCCGCTGGACGATCTCACCCACAGCTACATCGACGCGGCTCACAACAACGATTACACATGGCTGCATGCGGCGGTGGTGGATGTGGACCGCCACAAGCGCGTTATCTACACCGATCAGGGCTGGCTGACCTATGACTTTCTGGTGGTGGCCCCCGGCATCGATTACGATTACACCCGCTACGGCGTCGCCGATCCGGGCGACGCCGCGCGCCTGCGCGCCACCTATCCGGCGGCCTTCATGGCCGGTTCGGAGCTTCTCACCCTGAAGCGCAAGCTGGAGGAGTTCGACGGCGGCGTCTTCGTGCTCACCGCTCCGCCGGGCAATTACCGCTGCCTGCCCGCGCCCTACGAGCGCGCCTGCATGATCGCCGGATACATGAAGGACAACGACATCAAGGGCCGCGTGCTGCTGCTTGATTCGCGCGAGCATCCGCCCTTCCACCCCGACGGCATCAACGAGGCCATCCGCGATCTCTACCGCCGCTACGTGGTGCGCATCGGCGGCGTCAACATCACCGGGGTGGACATCGGCAAACGGCGCATCGAGACGGAGATGGGCGAAATCGTCTTCACCGACGCGGCCATCTATCCGCCCGTTCGCGGCTCGCGCGTTCTGGAGCGCTTCGGCATCGCCGACATGAAAGACCCCGGCCGGTTCGCCGATATCGATCCCATCAGCTACCGGGTGCGGGGCGACGAGCGTGTTTTCGTCGGCGGCGACGCGCGGCCCATGCCCTTCATCAAGGCGGGCATGGCGGCCAACTACGAGGCCGGGCACATCGCCCGCGTCATCACCAGCCAGATGGAGGGCAAGGATCTCTCGCCGCTCAGCTCGCCGGGGCTGATGTGCTATGTGGCGGTCAACGCCAAGCCCCTGCAATCGGTGGCCTTCAAGATCAGCTTCGGCTGGGTCTATGACCGAGGCACGGGCGAAAAGCGCTTCATGCAGAAGGCGCAGGCCTTCCCCAAACGCTCGCGCTCCTTGGGCAAGGCCAACATCCAGTGGGGCCGGGGCATGTTCCAGGAGATGTTCTACAATTCCCTGTAGCCGCTGTCTTCGTCGCGGCGCAACATGGTCATGGCGATGAAGACGAGCATCGCCAGGGTGGTGGTCTTGGCCGAGACGGACACCGAGGTGGAGCCCTCCAGCAAAAAGAAGATGACCAGCGCCAGGGCCTTCGGCGAAGAGGACTTCACCAGATCCCACAGGAAAGCGAAAAGTCCGGCGAAAAAGATCAAGCTCACCGCCAGTCCGTAGGAGAGGATGAAGGCCACCCAGAAACTCTCCAGCCCCACCAGCCCCTTTGAGCGCATCAGGGCGGCCACCTGTTCGGCCTGCGGGCCGAAGAAGATGTCGCGTTCCGGGATGGCGTTGAACAGCTCCAGCATGATCATGCGCGCCTCCGCCGAGCCCTTGTCGGAGACGAAGCGGGTGAGAAAGCGGTCGAAAATCCCGGCGTCGTAAAGCAGGATGACGGCGGCGATGGCGGCGGGAACCGCCAGCGAGACGAAAATCGCCGAGGAGACGGAAAAGCGCCGCCCGGCGGCAATATTCAGCAGCCGCCAGATGGCTATTGAACCGATGATGGCGATGGCCAGCACGAAGGCGATGCGCCCGCCGAAGGCGCTCAGCGCCGCCATGTTGAGAACGAACAGGCCGATGCGCAAGGGCCTTGGCAGATCGCGCCCGCCGCCCAGCGACAGGGCGATCAGATACTGCGCCGTCACCGCCGCGTTGTTCAGCGGATGGCCCATCAGGGCGGTGGCCCGCCAGTCGTCCGTCTGCACCAGATCGCCGATGATCAGCGGCGTCAGATGCAAGTTCGCGGCCACCTCGAAGATGCCCAGCAGGGCATTGGCCGCCATCAGCCCGTGAACGATGAGGCGCAGCATGCGCAATTGCCGCCCGCTCGCTGCGCCAAGCAGCAGCACCAGCAGCATGGGCAGGAAGAAGGTGTCGATGAGCATGGAGAAGGGCAGATGCAGATTGAGCATCAGATGCCACAGCAGCACGCCGTTTGCGGCGGCGAAGATCAGCAGCCCCTTGTGGCGCGCCACGGCGTCATTGGCCCATTCCAGCGGATGGCCGCGCGCCAGCAGGGCCCAGGCGAAAGCCAGAACCGCCAGCCACGTGGCCGGATGGATTTTCTCGATGATGGAGCCGCCCGGCACCTCGTAATGCAGCCCCAGCATGGAGAGCAGCAGATGCGAAACGGCGAACAGCGCCACCGTCATGAGCGCCAGCAGCAGATTGTATCCCGCCCCCTGCGGCAGGGCAGGCGCGGACGGAGCGGCCCCCAGGCCGCGCGCGGGCGAAGCGGGCGCATATGCCGCGCGCGGGCTCATGGGTGCTGCCTTCCGCCGCTTTCGCCCTTGAGGGCGTCAAGCCGCCGCAGCGGCGCAAGGCGCAGGATCAGCCGCTTGCCCGGCAGTTCGATCAGGTGATGGGCGAGGATCGCCGCAAGCACGGAAACGCCGATGCCCGCCGCCCATATCTCCGTGCGCCAGCGGGCCGCGAAGTCCGCGCCCGCCGCCAGATCGACGCCGTGGAACCAGACCGTATAGACGATCGCATGCACCATGTAGAGAGCGAAGGAGACATCGCCCAGATAGACCAGCGGCCCGGCCCCCAGCCATCCCGCGCCCGGCGTGCGCTGGCGCGCCGATTCGGCGGCGGCGAAGATCAGCCAGGCGAAGGCGGGAACGAACAGGAAGTCAGCCGCCCCCATAGCGCCCAGCGCCGCGATGGTGAGCGCCGCCATGAGCAGATGCAGCGCGGTCAGAGAACGGTCCATTTGCACGGACAGCCCCAGCCGCCACAGGCCCATGCCGATGAGAAACTCCGGAACGATCCGCCAGACGCCATATCCGTCCGTCAGGCGCATCAGCGGCGCGCCTGTGAAGGCTGGCGCGAGAAGATAGAAGACCACGAAAAGGGCCGCCGCCAGATCGAGAAACAGCACAGGCCTGCGCCACAGCCGCGCCAGCAGCGCCGCGAAGGGCAGGAACAGGATATAGGCGAACCATTCGGCGCTCACCGACCAGGAGGGGTAGTTGAAGCTCTGCTCGTAATTGAATCCCCAGGCGTGCAGCATGAAGAGATTGGCCGGCAGCAGATCGAGGCGGTATCTGTCCGGGTTGTCCGGCGTCAGGCCAGCCAGCGTCATGACCAGATAGAGCACGATCACCGCCGCCAGCGAGGCCAGATGCATGGGCCACAGCCGGGCCAGCCGCTTTTCCACAAAGGCGATGTGCGAGAACGTTCCCGCCCGCACGGAACGCATATAGACATGCGCCAGCACGAAGCCCGAAAGGATGAAGAAGAAATCCACCGCCAGATAACCGCGCGTGAACAGGGCGCTGTCCATCAGCCCGTCGAGCCCGGAACGCTCGCGGAAATGCAGGAGCACCACGAAGAGGGCGGCGAAAAAGCGCAGAGATGTCAGCGGCCTGATGTCCGCAGGCCATGCGGGCGGGCGCGAAATGTCCTGTTTGCTCATGCCGCCTTCCTTTCGCGAAAGGCCCGCGCCATGGCGAACCAGGCGGGCTTGCGCCGGTATGCGGAATCAAACGGCAGCGGGCGCGGGGCGCGGCGGGAGCGCAACTGCCCGGCGCGCGCCAGATCGTTGTACCAGCTGTAGTGATCGGCCAGCTGCCAGTTGATGACGGTGTTCACCGCGGGCACGGCGAGCACGGCGGAGAGAAAATCATGATAGCGCCGCGCCACAAGGGCGTCGCGCTTGCGGATGGCGGCGGGGAATGTCTCGTCGTTCACATCCAGCTCGGTGATGTGCAGCTCAAGGCCGGAGAAGCGCCGCAGGAAGGCGGCGAAGGCGGCGTCGTCATAAGGCCTGCCCGGCTGCAAGTGCCCCTGAAAGCCCAAAACATCCAGCGGCGCGCCCGCGTCCCGCAATTGCGCGACGAGCCGCGACATGCCCTCGCGGATGGCCCGGCCCACGTCGTCGTCGCGCTCGCAATGGGCTTCGTTGATGGCCAGCTTGACATGCGGATCGGCGGCGCGGGCGCGCTTCAGGGCGCGCTCGACGTAGCCCGGCCCGAAGGCCTCATGCCACGGCCCGGCGCGGTATCCGCCCGGTTTGCCGTGCCCCGGCCAGAAGGGCTCGTTGACCACGTCCCACACCGCCACGCGCCCGGCGTAGCGCGCCACCACCGTCTCGATGTGCTCATCGAACACCCGGCGGATTTCCGCCAGCGACAGAGCCTTGAGCCAGTCCGGGGCGTTCTCGTTCCAGATTAATGCGTGGCCGCGCAGCGTCATGCCGGTGCGTTCGGCGAAGGCCGCGAGCCTGTCCGCCGGCCCCCAGTCCCATTTGCCGGCCTCGGGACGCAGCCAGTCGAATTTCATGTCCACGTCGGTGGTCAGCGCCTTGCAGTGCTTCAGATAGAGCAGGCGGTATTCGGCGTCATCGAAGATCACCGTCCCGGCGGACGCGCCATAGGTAACGCCCGCCCTGGCGGCGATTTCGCCCAGGCCGCCGTCCTTTCGCCGGGCGGCATAGGCATGCGCCAGCCCCCCCGCCGGCAGCGCCGCCAGCAGGCCCAGTGTCTTGCGCCGGGACAGATTCGCACTCATGCCCATGCGGAATGCAACGCCCATGCCATGATCTGGCGAAGGCGGAAGGGTGTCAAGAAGCATGTTTTCAATGCAAGAGCGCAGGGGGGCAGCTTGAGACAACCCGGCAGGGAGTTATTAACGGCCAGGCGAAAAAACCGGAGCGGGAGGAGAATTCCTTGCAATTTTAATTGCCGTTTACGCGATTTGTTATGAATTTTCCCGCATTGTGCCGCATGACTCAAGATCATCGTCTTCATGCGGGAGCCCCTATCATGTCCATGTTTTCCTTCCTCAAGCCCTTTGCGCGCGACCGGCGCGGCAACACGGCCATCATCTTCGCTCTGTCGGCCGTTCCGATGGTGATTATCGCGGGCGGCGCGATCGACGTCGTCGGCAGCTACAAGGCCAAGGCGCGGCTGCAAGCGGCCGTTGACGCCGCCGCGCTCGAGGCGGCCTCCGCGCATAATCTGACCAAAAGCGAGCGCAAGAAGGCGGGGCGCAAGGCGCTGAAGATCAATTTCTCGAGCGCCGGCACAAACAAGCAGAAGGTGATCGCGCATTTCAAGATCACCAAGAAGGACGTCACGGTGACCGCGCGCACGAAGATGCCGACCACTTTCCTGAGAATAGCCGGTATCAGCGAGATGGATATCGCGGCCAGGGCGGTGGCGAAACGTGATTTCGGCAATCTGGAGCTGGCGCTGGTGCTGGACAATACCTATTCCATGACCGGCAGCAAGATCAAAACCCTCAGGAAGGCGGCGCGCAAGCTGGTCAAGTCCATTTACAAGGCCGATGACGAAAACA